>JAFEFM010000496.1 GCA_018240585.1 Pseudomonadota bacterium | reverse complement strand
GCCCGACCTGCACCGGCTCGGGTTTCGAGCATGTCGAGATGCAGTTCCTGTCCGACGTGTGGCTGCGCTGCCCCGACTGCGATGGCAAGCGCTATCGGCCGGAAATCCTTGAACTTCAATGGGATGGACGCTCGGTTGCGGACGTGTTGGAGCTCACCGTCCACGAGGCGCTGGACGTGTTCCGCGAGCATCCCAAGGTGCTCGCCGCGCTCGCGCCGCTGGCCGACGTCGGCCTCGACTACCTGCGCCTCGGCCAGCCGGTGCCGACGCTGTCGGGCGGCGAGGCGCAGCGCCTGAAGCTTGCCGGCCACCTCGCCGAGGCGGCGCAGAAGAAGACTGTACGCAAAGCCAGGCCTGTGGATAACTTTGTTGGAAATTCGGTGGACAAGGTGGAACCGGGCTTGCTGTTCCTCTTTGACGAGCCCACCACCGGCCTGCATTTCGAGGACGTCGCCAAGCTGCTCGGCGCCTTCGACAAGCTGCTGCAGGCAGGGCATTCGCTGATCGTCATCGAGCACAACCTGGACGTGATCGCCGCGTCGGACTGGATCATCGACCTCGGCCCGGAGGGCGGCGAGGGCGGCGGCGCGGTGGTGGTGGAAGGTCCGCCGGAGGTGGTGAGCGCGCATGCCGCTTCGCACACCGGCAGGGCGTTGCGCGACTACGCGGCGGAACTGCAGGAGACGCGCACGGCACCGCTGATCGCTGCCGAACCACGGGTGGCATACCGTCCGGTTGCCGCGCCGGCGATCGAAATCCGCCACGCGCGCGAGCACAACCTCAAGAACGTCAGCCTGCAGATCCCGCGCGACCGGTTCACCGTGATCACCGGCCTGTCCGGCTCGGGCAAGTCGACGCTGGCCTTCGACATCGTCTTCGGCGAGGGCCAGCGCCGCTACCTGGAATCGCTCAACGCCTACGCGCGCCAGTTCGTGCAGCCCGCCAGCAGGCCGGACGTTGACGGCCTGTTCGGCATCCCGCCCACGGTGGCGATCGAGCAGCGCACCAGCCGCGGCGGGCGCAAGAGCACGGTGGCGACGCTGACCGAGATCCACCCCTTCCTGCGCCTGATGTACGTGAAGCTGGGCACGCAGTTCTGCCCCGACTGCAACGTGCCGGTGACGCCGCAGAGCTTCGAGGCCATCGTCGCGCAGCTCCAGCGCGAACTGCGCGGCCAGTCCATCGAAGTCCTCGCGCCGCTGGTGGTCAACCGCAAGGGCCTGTACACCGACCTCGCCAAGTGGGCGCGCGGCAAGGGCCACGCGCAACTGCGCGTCGATGGCGAATACCTGCCCACCAATAAATGGCCGCGGCTGGACCGCTACAAGGAGCACAACATCGAGCTGCCCACCGGCATGGTGGTGGTGCAGCCGGAGCACGAGGCCACGCTGCGCGAGTTCGTGCGCCAGGCGCTGGACATCGGCAAGGGCGTGATCAAGGTGCTGGAGATCGGCAAGCTCGGCGCCCAGCCGATCACCTTCTCCACGCTGCGCGCCTGCCCGAGCTGCGGCACCGGCTTCCCCGAGCCCGATCCGCGCCTGTTCTCCTACAACGCCAAGCACGGCTGGTGCCCCAAGTGCTACGGCACCGGCCTGAAGACGGCCGCGCGCATCGAGGACCCGGACGCTCTGGACCTCGGCGATGCCGAGGAAGTCATCGTCAGCGACGAGCCCTGCCCCGCCTGCGACGGCGCACGCCTGAACCCGGTGGCGCGCGCGGTGCGTTTCCGCGACCTCGGCCTGCACCAGCTCGCGGCGCAGGCGGTGGACAAGGCGGCCGGCTTCTTCGCCGATCTGGCGCTGAACGAGCGCGAGACCGACATCGCCCGCGACCTGGTGAGCGAGATCCGTGGGCGGCTTGCCTTCCTGCAGCACGTCGGCCTCGGCTATCTGGCGCTGGATCGCGCCGCGCCCACGTTGTCGGGCGGCGAGGCGCAGCGTATCCGCCTGGCGGCGCAGCTCGGTTCCAACCTGCGCGGCGTGTGCTACATCCTCGATGAGCCCACGATCGGCCTGCATCCACGCGACAACCGCCTGCTGCTCGACACCCTGGAAGCGCTGCGTGACCGTGGCAACACGCTGCTGGTGGTCGAGCACGACGAGGACACCATCCGCCGCGCCGACCACGTCATCGACCTCGGCCCCGGCGCCGGCGTGCGCGGCGGCCGGGTGGTGGCCCAAGGCACGATCGCCGACCTGCTCGCCGCGCCCGAATCCGCCACCGGCGAATGCTTCCGCCACCCGCTGCAGCATCCGCTGCGGCCGCGTCGTGCGGTGGCCGATGAGCACCCGGTGATCCGCATCGAAGGCGCGCATCTGCACAACCTGCGCGACATCGACGTTCGCATCCCGCTCGCACGCCTGACGGTGGTGACCGGCGTGTCCGGCTCCGGCAAGTCCAGCCTGGCGCGCGACGTGATCCACGCCAATCTGCGCGCGCGGCTGGGCGACCCCGAGGCCACCCGCGCCCGCCGCCGCGGCCAGGCCCAGCCAGACGAAGTCGACCAGGCGCTGGTCGGCTGCAAGGGCATACACGGCTGGCAGCAGATCGGCCGCGTGCTGGAAGTGGACCAGACCCCGATCGGCAAGACGCCGCGCTCCTGCCCGGCGACCTACGTCGGCTTCTGGGACGCGATCCGCAAGCTGTTCGCCGACACCTTCGACGCCCGCACCCGCGGCTGGAACGCGTCGCGCTTCTCGTTCAACACCGGCGCTGGCCGCTGCCCGGTGTGCGACGGCGCCGGCCAGACCACCGTGGAGATGAGCTTCCTGCCCGACGTGAAGACGCCCTGCGAGGCCTGCGGCGGTGCGCGCTTCAACCCGGAGACGCTGTCGGTGCGCTGGAAGGAGAAGACCGTGGCCGAGGTGCTGGCGATGCCGGTGGACGAGGCGGTGGACTTCTTCTCCGCGCATCCGGCCATCGCCCACCCGCTGCAGTTGCTGCAGGACGTGGGCCTCGGTTACCTGACCCTGGGCCAGCCCAGCCCGACGCTTTCTGGCGGCGAGGCGCAGCGCATCAAGCTCGTCACCGAGCTCGCCAAGGTGCGCCGCCGCCCCGGCGACGCGGAAGACACCGGCGGTGTGCCGCTGCCGGCGGACAAGCACAGCCTGTACGTGCTCGACGAACCCACCGTGGGCCTGCACATGGCCGACGTCGACAAGCTGATCCGCGTGCTGCACCGCCTCACCGACGCCGGCCACACCGTGCTGGTGATCGAGCATGACCTCGACGTGATGGCCGAGGCCGACTGGCTGATCGACCTTGGCCCGGAAGGCGGCGACGGCGGCGGCCAGGTGGTGGCCGAAGGCCCGCCGGAAGTGGCGATGGCCAGGCCGGCGTCACATACCGGCCGCCATCTGCGCGAGTTCCTGGCGGCGCGCATTGTCGTCGCGCCAGGCTGACGCGCTTAGCGTTTAGCCGACAATCCAATGGTCTGGAGGCTGCAGGTCAACGGCTTCATCATCGACATCCGCAATGCCCCCGTCGAGCTGCAGCGCGCCGCTTTCGAGAAAGGGCTGATTCCCAATGTGCGTGCGGAGCGGGACGAAGGATCGTGTCGCACCACGCCGCACAGTATTCGTAGGGCGGACTTCAGTCCGCCAAGCGTTCGCGGGTGGCCCGAAGGTCAAGAGATTTGGGCGACCTGCCGCCCACGAATGGCCTCGATCCGCGATCAACGGCAGAGATGTGAGGGCTGCTTCCAATCGCGGGCACCGGCCATCAGCCGGCGGTGGCCATCTCTTCGCCAATGTCTGGTCAAGCGCTGCTAGCTGATTCTCGGCCGGATCAGGAATTGAAGGCCATGATGGCGGCGGGCCCTCACTTTACCTGCCCCAGTTCCATCTCGAGCCGGTCCTTGTTCAGGAGAAACTTCGCCGACTCCGCCTTGGCAGTTTTCCTCGCCTCGTCCAGATTGACCGGCTTGCCGACAAGAATGACACCGGCCATTCCCATCATCTTGTGCGCTGCGCACGCATAGACATAAACCCCCTCCGTAGCGAGCCGAACGCGCATTTCCTTGTCTGGCGCACCGGACCACGCCTGCGCTCCGGGAGGAACCAGCAGGGAAACCGAGCTATGCCCGCCCATCTGCGTCGGCTCGAAAACGATCGTGTCGCCCGGATTCACTTTAACGAAGCCGGGCTCGAAAGCCAGGGTTCCTGAATCCGACTTGTCCAGCATTTTGATGCGGATCTCATCCGCGAATGTCCCCTGGGCCGCGGCGGCCATCATCAAGCTCGCGCAGAGCAGCCTGGCGAGTCGGCCGGGTGCGTTCTTGCAAGTCTTCATCTCACCACTCCTTACTCCTCGTCGAGTATTGCCCTTCCTTGCCGGCGCTCGCCGAAAGCGTCCGAAGGCACGAACTTGAACACAAACTATGAGACTCACCCGTGGAGGAGATGTTCGCAGGAAGACTTCCCTCTTGGTGTGCTGGGGCTGCAACTTGCTCAAAAGTTGTCCCCATGCCCTACAAGCTGCGCCGCTGCCCGTCGAGGGGGCACGACCCGCGTACCTTGAAGGGGACCAGCGTTGGACAGACCGCGCCGTTCTGTCCAATGACAGGACCGGCATACATCCCATAGATCTGCTAGATGTACCAATATTGCTCGCGAACGGCCGATGCCCCCGGGAAGAAGCCCTCCAGCCCTTGTGCCAGCGACCGACGGGTCACGGTCGGGTCCAGCCAGCGAGGAGTCAGCGCATGAGAGTGCTGACTACGGACGCCTCCGGGGTTGGCTACCTGCTAATGCGCTGATTCTCTTGCGCGCTATCCAGTGTGAATGGCCTGCGCGTAGAATTTGCAGCATTACCGCCGGAGCGGCGGTTCAGTTCAACAAGGCTTATCCCGCTTCGAATGCGCCGATGTACTGAACGGCCCTTGCGGCGCGAGGGATAAACCCGATTCGTTGGCGGCTCAGGAAAGGCTGACTCCAATGCCCAATGAAACGAAACCTGTTGCTCTGGTCGCGGCCGATGTGGCGCCCAGAACGAAGCCATCGAACTATCCGGAGCCCTTTGCCTCGATGATGCAGGGCCGGGTCAAGCGCCAACTTGGTGATGTCTTCGGATTGAGCAATTTCGGTGTAAACCTCACCCGGATGGCTCCGGGTTCGATATCGGCCTTGAGGCACTCGCACTCCAAGCAGGATGAGTTCATCTACATTCTTGAGGGTGCGCCCATCCTCATAACGGAGTCGGGAGAGACGCAGCTTGGACCGGGTATGTGTGCGGGCTTCAAGGCGGGCGAGGGCGGCGGCCATCAACTCGTAAACCGCGGTAGCGGCGTTGTCGTGTACCTCGAGATCGGTGATCGTACGGTGGGTGATAGCGTCTTCTACCCAGACGATGACATTGAGGCTTACCTGATGGACGGCGCTTGGTGCTTCAGGCACAAGAATGGCGAGCCTTACTAGCAACGGGTATTGTTCGTGCAATCGCCGCTAAGCCTTCGCTGCAGGGTCGACGGCCCTGACGGGCCGCGCCCTGAACTCAAGCGTTGAGCGACAGGTTTCCTAAGAGCTCAACGGCGGCAACGTGTCGGCAGTTGCAGTCCGCAGGATCGAGAAGTTGCCGCTCGCTGCCGCCTGACGGCCGAACGGCAGGTGACCGGCACATTGCCGTGTGACCGGGAGTCAGTAGTGCGGCGTCTCGTTCGGGCGCAGGTCGAACAGCAGCACCTCGGCGCCATCGCCGTTGCTGAACTCGATCGCGCGCACGTTGCGCAGTTTCACGGCGTCGCCGGCGGACAGCCGCTGGCCGTCGATGTCGATCGTGCCGCGCGCGACATGCACGTAGGCGAAGCGCCTGGCGGGCAGTTCGAAGCGCTGTGCTTCGTCGCCGTCGAACAGTCCCGCGTACACGCGGGCGTCCTGATACACCGACAGCGAGCCGTCGGCGCCATCGGGCGAAATGATCAGTTGCAGCTTGCCGCGCTTGTCTTCGGGCGCGAAGCGCTGCTGCTGGTAACGCGGCGCGACGCCCTTGCGGTCGGGCACGATCCAGATCTGCAGGAAGTGCACCAGCTCCTCGCGTGAGGCGTTGTATTCGCTGTGACGCACGCCGGTGCCGGCGCTCATCATCTGCACGTCGCCGGGGCGGATCACCGAGCCGGTGCCCATCGAATCCTTGTGCTCGAGCGCGCCGTCGAGGACGTAGGAGAAGATCTCCATGTCGCGGTGGCCATGGGTGTCGAAGCCGCGACCGGGGCGCACGCGATCCTCGTTGATCACCAGCAGGTC
>JAFEFM010000495.1 GCA_018240585.1 Pseudomonadota bacterium | reverse complement strand
TGACAAGGGGGTCACGCCCCCCAGTGCGGCGTTGGTGCTCTGCAGCCAGCTCAGCGCAGCGTCAGCATCCTCGAACACCGCCTCTGCGCGCTCGACGACCCGGGCAAAGCGCACGAACTTGGCCGACTCGTCGGGCGACAGCATGCCTTCGCGCTTGCGTCGAACCAGCGTGCGCTCCGGAATGCCAAGCGCACGCGCCAGGTCGCCCTGAGCGATGCGCGTCAGGCGAATTGCCGCGTCCACCGACGCCGACGGCAGGCCCTGGCGCAGAAGAGGAATCCAGTCCATGAGCACACGCGGACTGGCGTGAAGCACACCCTCGCCGCCGAGCAGGCGGATCGCCGCCATTGCGGCGGGGTTCGTCGTGGCAGTGGTGGCAGTGCTGGCGGACATGGTCGGCTCCCGAAAGGCCATATTGGCTTCAGACTAGTCAAATTTGGCGGAACTGTCCATCTCTGCCGTGGACCTCGACGTCGAATCACCCGCAGCTACGGCTGATGGACGCCCCTGCGGGCATGGACCAGGCTCGCCTTCGGCACGGCGGCCCTGCCGGCGCTAGCTCCAGCCTTCCAGCCGCATCGTGGCGCGGACCAGGCGCTGGTTCTCCTGCTCGATCTCCATGAAGCTCTCGCGCACGCTGTTCACGTGTTCGCGGGCGATGCGCTCGGCGGTCTCCGGCTGGCGATCGACGATCGCCTGATACAGGCGGCCGTGCTGGCGGTCGATCATCCGCTTGTGCACCGGCCGGTGGTACAGGTTATTGACCGCAGCGAAGACGCTGTTGAGCATGAGATCCGACAGCGACTGCAGGGTGTGCACGAGCACGGGGTTGTGCGAAGCCTCGCTGATCGCGCGGTGAAAGGCATGATCCAGGCGGGCATGCTCTTCCGCCGCGGTCTTTTCCGGCGTCTCCTGCGTCGCAGCCATCTCCTCGTACCGGCGCCTGATGATGATCAGGTCGGCCGCGGTTCCCCGCAGCGCGGCCAGGCGCGCAGCCTCGCTCTCCAGGACCGCCCGCACCTCCATCAGGTCGTAAAGGGTGCGCGGCTGCGAACTGAAGAGATGCAGCAGCGGCGCCGTCTCGCGCATCGACAGATTGGCGACGAAAGAGCCCTTGCCGTGCTTCGTCACCACGATGCCGTGGCTGCGCAATACCCGCAGCCCCTCGCGCAGCGCCGAACGCGAGGTTCCCAGCTTCTCGCAGAGACGGCGTTCGGAGGGCAGCGCCTGTCCGGGCTTGAGCACGCCGTCGGTAATCAGGCGTTCGATGCGCTGGGCCACCACATCCGCGACCTGCATGGATTCCTGCGCCGGCTTTTCGCGCTCGACTTCAGCGTTCATGGTGGTCCGACCAGTGATGAACCAGACTGCATCATAGTCTCTTATGGCCGCATTAGCATTGGGCTTGCGACCCTTTCGCGGTGCGTCATTCCCGACCCCGGGAAAACAAACTGGTCCGACCACTTCGAGAACGCTTGGAATTGGCTGCCGCGCGCCCGTAGGATGCGCCTCCAGGCTCGCGTCGGGCACGTTTCATCGACCGCGAGCGAACATCCGACTGACGCAGACATCGGGATCGGGCCGCGATGAACATCCTCTACGACGAACGTATTGACGGCGCACTGACGCGGGTTGATCAGGCGGCGCTGCTTGCCGAGCTGCGCACCGGCATTCCCGACCTGACGATCCTGTATCGCCGCGAAGACCTCAAGCCCTACGAGTGCGACGGCCTTTCGGCCTATCGCACCACGCCACTGCTGGTGGTGCTGCCAGAGCGTGTCGATCAGGTTGCCGCCGTACTGAAGCTCTGCCACCAGCGCAAGGTGCCGGTGGTGGCGCGCGGTGCCGGCACGGGGCTGTCCGGCGGTGCGCTGCCGCTCGAACAGGGGGTGCTGCTGGTGATGGCGCGCTTCAATCGCATTCTCGAAGTGAATCCGGCCGGCCGCTATGCGCGCGTGCAGCCTGGCGTGCGCAACCTGGCGATCTCGCAGGCCGCCGCGCCGTACGAGCTTTACTACGCACCCGATCCGTCCTCGCAGATCGCCTGTTCGATCGGCGGCAACGTGGCCGAAAACGCCGGTGGTGTGCACTGCCTGAAGTACGGCCTCACCGTGCACAACCTGCTGAAGGTGGAGATCCTCACGATCGAGGGCGAGCGCGTGGCGCTGGGCGCAGACGCGCTGGACGCGCCCGGCTTCGACCTGCTGGCTTTGTTCACCGGTTCCGAAGGCTTGCTCGGCGTCGTCACCGAAGTCACGGTAAAGCTGTTGCCGAAACCCCAGGTCGCCCGCGTGCTGATGGCAAGCTTCGACTCGGTGGACAAGGCAGGCCGCGCGGTGGGGGACATCATCGGCGCCGGCATCATCCCCGGCGGCCTCGAGATGATGGACAAGCTCGCCATCCAGGCGGCCGAGGACTTCATCCACGCCGGCTATCCGGTGGAGGCCGAGGCCATCCTGCTGTGCGAGCTCGACGGCGTGGAATCCGATGTGCAGGAAGACATCGAGCGCGTGCGCGCCGTACTCGACAAAGCCGGCGCCACCGCGGTGAGCCTGGCGCGCGACGAGGCCGAGCGGGTGAAGTTCTGGGCCGGGCGCAAGAACGCCTTCCCGGCGGTGGGCCGCATGTCGCCGGACTACTACTGCATGGACGGCACCATCCCACGCCGCCACCTGCCCACCGTGCTGCAGGGCACGGCCGACCTGTCGCAACAATACGGCCTGCGCGTGGCCAACGTCTTCCATGCCGGCGACGGCAACATGCACCCGCTGATCCTGTTCGATGCCAACGTGCCCGGCGAGCTCGAGCGCGCCGAGGAACTGGGCGGCAAGATCCTCGAGCTGTGCGTCGCCGTGGGCGGCACGATCACCGGCGAGCATGGTGTCGGGCGCGAGAAGATCAACCAGATGTGCGTGCAGTTCAACAACGACGAACTGCGCTTCTTCCATGCGGTGAAGGCCGCCTTCGACGCCGACGGCCTGCTCAACCCTGGCAAGAACATCCCGACGCTGCACCGCTGCGCCGAGTTCGGCGCCATGCATGTGCACCAGGGCAAGCTGCCCTTCCCCGAACTGGAGCGATTCTGATGACGACCGATGTGGCACAGGATGCCGCACGCGACCAGGACCTGGGCGCCGAGTGGCTGGACCGCGTCAATGCCGCCTTCTCGTCCGGCAGGCGGCTGCACATCCAGGGCGGCGGCAGCAAGCGGTTCTACGGTCGTCCAGTCGAGGGCGAGGCCTTCGACACCCGGGGTCATCGCGGCATCGTCAGCTATGACCCGACCGAACTCGTCGTCACCGCGCGCGCCGGCACGCCGCTCGCCACGCTCGAAACCGAACTCGCCGCAGCCGGACAGATGCTCGCCTTCGAGCCGCCTCATGCCGTTCTGGGCGCCACCGTGGGGGGGACCGTGGCAGCGGGGTTGTCCGGTCCGCGCCGGCCCTGGGTCGGTTCGGTGCGCGACTTCGTGCTCGGCTGCCGGGTGATCACCGGCGAAGGCAAACACCTGCGCTTCGGCGGGGAGGTGATGAAGAACGTGGCCGGTTACGACGTCTCGCGCCTGATGGCCGGCAGCGTGGGCTGCCTGGGGCTGATCACCGAAGTGTCGTTCAAGGTTTTGCCACGTCCGCGCCACCGGCTCGATCTGCGGCTGGAAATCTCCGCCGAGGATGCGATCGTCCGTTTCGCCGAATGGGGTCAGCAGCCGCTGCCGATCAGCGCCGCCTGCCATGACGGCGGTGCGCTGATGCTGCGCCTGGAAGGTGGCGAGGGCTCCGTCGCCGATGCACACCGCCGCCTCGGCGGCGACGTGGTGGCGGCGGCCTTCTGGAGTGAGCTGAACGAGCGCCGCCTGCCCTTCTTCGCCGACCCGCGTCCGCTGTGGCGGCTCTCCCTCGGCACCGACCGGCGGCTGCCTGCCCTGCCCGGCGACCAGCTCGTCGACTGGGGCGGCGCGCAGCGCTGGCTGAAGTCCGATGCCCCTGCCGAGCAGATCCGAGCCATCGCCAGCGCCGCCGGCGGCCACGCGACCTGCCTTACCCCGGGCATCACGGACAGCCCCTTCCAGCCGCTGCCGGACGTGCTGATGCGCTATCACCGGCAGCTCAAGGCCCGGCTCGACCCCAAGGGCATCTTCAACCCCGGACGCATGTACGCGGACCTGTGACCCCACCCGACCCTGGAGCCGACCGACGATGCAAACGAATCTGAGCGAAGCCGCGCGCCAGCTCCCCGGCGCCGACGTGGCCGAACAGGTGCTGCGCACCTGCGTGCACTGCGGTTTCTGCAACGCCACCTGCCCGACCTACCAGTTGCTCGGCGACGAACTCGACGGCCCGCGCGGGCGCATCTACCTGATGAAGCAGATGCTGGAAGGCGGCGAAGTCAGTGCCAGCACGCGCCTGCATCTGGACCGCTGCCTGACATGCCAGAACTGCGAGACGACCTGCCCCTCCGGCGTGCAGTATCACAAGCTGCTCGACGTCGGCCGCGCTGCGATCGAACAGTGGGCGCCACGGCCGACCGCAGAGCGCCTGCAGCGTGACGTGCTGCGCGCCATCGTGCCGCGCCCGGCCGTCTTTAAGGCAACCCTGCGTGCCGGCGAGATGTTGCGCCCGCTGCTGCCCGGTGGGCTCGCGGCCAAACTGCCACGCGCGCAGCGCGAGGCCGGCGCGCGCCCCGCTCCCCGCCATGCCCGCCGCGTGCTGATGCTGGAAGGCTGCGTCCAGCCCGCGCTGTCACCCAACACCAACGCCGCCACCGCGCGCGTGCTCGACCGCCTCGGCATCAGCATCGTTCCGGCGCAACAGGCAGGCTGCTGCGGCGCGGTGGATTTCCACCTCAACGCGCAGCAGGCCGGGCTCGATCGTGCGCGCCGCAACATCGATGCCTGGTGGCCGGCGATCGAGGCCGGCGCAGAAGCCATCGTACAGACGGCCAGCGGCTGTGGCGCCTTCGTGAAGGAGTACGGCTTCCTGCTGCGCGACGACCCGGCCTACGCCGCCAAGGCGAAGCGCGTCAGCGATCTCGCTCGCGATCTCGTCGAGGTGCTGCGCGGCGAGCCGCTCGAATCGCTCAGCGTGCAGCGCGGCGCCCGCCTCGCCTTTCATTGCCCGTGCACGCTGCAGCATGCGCAGAAGCTCGGCGGCGCCGTCGAGGCGGTGCTCGCGCGCCTCGGCTTCAATCTGACTGCGGTCCCTGACAGCCACCTGTGCTGCGGCTCTGCAGGCACCTATTCGCTGACCCAGCCCGAGCTGTCGCGCCGCTTGCGCGACAACAAGCTCGATGCGCTCGAGAGCGGAAAGCCCGACGTGATCGCCACTGCAAACATCGGCTGCCAGACGCACCTGGATGGCGCCGGACGCACATCCGTGCGCCACTGGATCGAACTGGTGGACGAAGCCATCGCCTGACGCCGGGCTGGCCGGCGCAAACCACCGGCCCGCTCACGCCATCTGCAAGGGAGGAAACCACACGCGCCACCGCGCACGAAAAATGGAACGACACTGCCATATCTGACCGCACCCTGACGGACCGGATGTCCGCAGGCTTCGTCCTTTCCGCCAGTCGCGGTTCTGACCTAAGCGCGACGGTCGCTGCGATGCGACACACAAAACGAAAAAATCGGAGACAACCACACTATGGTTTGGCAACAGGTATACAACCCGTTCGGCAACATGGCCCTGTCCACCCTTACCGCCGCGGTTCCCGTGGTCGTGATGCTGGTGGGGCTGGGCTTTCTTCACCTGAAGGCACACATTGCGGCTGCCGCCGGCCTGATCGCGGCATTGCTCATCGCGGTGTTCGGATTCGGCATGCCGGCGGAGATGGCCGGCAAAGCCGCCTTCCTCGGCGGCCTGACCGGTCTGCTGCCGATCGGCTGGATCGTGCTCAACATCATCTTCTTGCACCAGCTCACCGAGAAGAACGGCAGCTTCAAGGTGCTGCAGGATTCGATCGCCGGCATCACCGAGGACCGGCGCCTGCAGTTGCTGCTGATCGCCTTCGCCTTCGGCGCCTTCTTCGAGGGCGCGGCCGGCTTCGGCACGCCGGTGGCGGTGACGGCAGCCATCCTGATCGGGCTGGGCTTCTCGCCCCTGGCGGCCTCGGGCCTGAGCCTGATCGCCAACACCGCGCCGGTGGCCTACGGTGCGTTGGGCACGCCGGTGATCACACTGGCCAAGGTGCATGGCTACGATGTGTTCGAGGTGTCGGCGATGATCGGCCGCCAGTTGCCGTTCTTCTCGGTGCTGGTCCCGTTCTGGCTGATCTGGGCCTTCGCAGGCTGGCGCGGCATGAAGGAGATCTGGCCGGCCGTGCTGGTCACCGGCGTCAGCTTCGCGATTCCGCAGTTTCTGGTGTCGAACTACATGGGCCCCGAGCTCGTGGACGTCATCGCCGCGATCTGCTCGATGGCGGCGCTGGTGCTGTTCCTGCGCGTATGGAAGCCCGCGCGCATCTGGACATCCGTGTCCCTCAAGGGACACGAGAAGGACGGCGGTGAGGCGGCCGCACCGCACGTGCCCACCAAGCATGCGACGGGCGAAGTGGTGAAGGCGTGGACGCCATGGGCGATCCTGACGACCTTCGTCTTCATCTGGGGCCTGCCCGCCACCAAGACCTACCTCAACGGACTCTTCGCGCCGAAGTTCGCGATCGACGGCCTGCACAAGCTGATCGAGAAGGTGCCGCCGGTGGTGCCCAAGCCGACCGCCGAATCCGCGGAGTACGTGTTCAACCTGCTGTCCGCGACCGGCTCCGGCATTCTCGTGTCCGCGCTGATCGGCGGCCTGGTGATGGGCTACGGCGTGCGCTCGCTGCTGCGCACCTACGGCAAGACGATCTGGCTGGTGCGCTATTCATTGCTGACCATCGTGCTGATGCTGGGCCTGGGCACGCTGACCCGCTACTCGGGTCTCGACACCACGCTGGGCCTCGCCTTCGCGGCGACGGGCGTGTTCTACCCCTTCTTCGGCACGCTGATGGGCTGGCTGGGGGTCGCCCTGACCGGCTCGGACACCGCGTCCAACGTGCTGTTCGGTGGCATGCAGAAGGTGGCGGCGGAACAGCTCGGCCTGTCGCCCAACCTGATGGGTGCGGCCAACAGCTCGGGCGGCGTGATGGGCAAAATGATCGACGCACAGTCCATCGTCGTCGCCTCGACCGCCACCCGTTGGTTCAACCACGAGGGCGACATCCTGCGCTATGTGTTCTTCCATTCCATTGCGCTGGCCTGCCTGATGGGCCTCTTCGTGTCGCTGCAGGCCTACGTGTATCCCTTCACGAAGATGGTGATCCACTGAGCGCTGGCCCGTTGAACGCATGAGCTCCGGCTGATCGACGGCCGGCAGACCGCTTGCTGCAGTCTGCCGGCCGTTTCCCTTCGGCGCGGCCTCTTGCCGCGGCGACGCGCGGAGCTCAGCGCACGAGGAAGGGAAGATTGGCGGTCGCCGCCTTGCCGTTGCGGTCGCGCAAGGTGATGTACAAGCGGTAGGCGCCCGGGCGTTCCGGCGCCACGAACCGCACGCTGGCGGCGTCTTCGTGCAGGACGCGCACCGGCAGGCGCTCGAGCGGCGGCTCATGGTCGGAATCGGGGCGCCGCCCGACACTCTCGGTCAGCACCCTCCACTCCGTCCGCAGCGGCGAGCCGTCGAACGACACCGCGTCCACGCCCGCGGAGATTTCCTGGCCCCGCGCGAACTCGTCGGCAGCGATGCCGATGCCGCGGATCATCGGCGCCGGCGCGGGTGTCGGCTTGCCCCAAGCGGCGCTCAAGGCATCGGTCATGGCCGTCAGGCTGCCGTCGCCGAGCAGCAGCCCATGCCAGGTCTCCGTCTGTTCCAGCTTCGCGCCCCACAGGAAGGGAAAGGCGCCCTTCACTTCCGGCTGGCGCGCCAGGAAAGCCAGCGCGTCGCGGAAATAGGCCGCCTTCTCGGTACTCGTCGGCTCGATCGGCGCCCCCCACGGCTTGTGCCCGGCCTGCCATTGCCCGAGCGGGCCGAACTCGGCGATGACCACCGGCTTCGTCACGCCCGCCGCGCGCAGGCGCGGCAGGATCGCGAACAGCCCGCCGGCATAGACATTCACCCCGAGAAGGTCGACATGCGGACAGCAGCCGGCCAGCAGGCGCAGATCCTCGTCGCTGTGGTCGGACACCGTCATCATCGTCGGATGCGCCGCATCGAGCGCTTTCACGATGCCGGCGAGCCGGTCGACCTCGCGCCAGGCGGGCAGCGGATCGGATTGCGCCAGCTCGACTTCGTTGCCCACACCCCATGCAAGCAACGCCGGATGCGCGCGGTAGCGAAGTACGAACTGACGGATGCCCTGCTCCTGCCTTCCGACCGCTTGCGGATCGTCGAGCCGGAAGCCCAGCCGCGGATGCCCCACCCAGAGGCCCATCACCACCTTCAGCCCCAGCCGTTGCGCCTCGTCGAGCACCCAGGCATGCGATTCGCTGTACACCCGCACCACCTTGGCGCCGGCCGCGGCGAGCTTCGCCAGCGCATCGCGATCACCCTCGAAGGCGGCGCCCTGCCATTGCGCGGCTACCGGGGACCGGTTTGTCCCCTGCGCCAACGGCGCGCCGCCCGCCGCCAAGCCTGCGGGATTGAGCCCCGCCGTGAGCAGCGCTGCGGCGGACAGCCCCTCGATGAGCCTGCGCCAGCCGCGAAATCGGAACGGCCACCCGGCATGCGGGGCGCTCATGAGCCGAAGTGCGACGGCAACCAGCCGCGCTCCACCGCCTCGCGCAGGCACCAGGCCGGCGTGGTTTCGGTCCGATAGCTCCAGAAGAACCAGCCCGCCAGATTCTCGAAGGTGGCTAGCTGCGCTGCGGCGTAGCCGCGGAAGGCCACCGCGCGCTGAAAGTCGTCGAGGCCGTCGAGCGCACTGTTGAAAGGCCCTTCGGCCCACAGCGACACCTCCTGTAGGTCCATGCCGAGGCTCCATTCGCCGCATACGCTGGGCAGCCCGAGCTCGGCCTCGATCTCCTCGCCCTCGCGACGCCAGTCCTCGGTCGCCTTGCGCATGTGATCATAGATGTCCATGTCGATGTCTTCGCGCGCGAAGCATTGGTAGCGATGCACGTCGAAGATTACGTTGGCGAACTCCGGCCCCTTCAGCACGCATTGATACTCGCGGAAAGAGCGGAAGCCGTCGTGGAACATCATCGCGACGCGCTCGGCCGGGCAGTGGCGGCGGATCCGCGCGTAGGCCTCAAGATAATAGGCGTCGAGGTAGGAGGTCGGTACATCCCAGCGCGGCTCGTTGAGCGCCTCGATCGCATGCAGCGCGGGGTGATTGCGATAGCGCTGCGCGATGCGCTCGAGCACGTCGAGCGAATACTCACGATATTCCGGCCTGGTGTGCCATTCACACACATCCTTGATGCCGCCGTTGTCGAAGCCGTTCTGGCAACCCGGGGCCGCATGCAGATCGAGCACCACGCGCAGACTGAACTCGTACGCCCATTCCATCGCCCGGTCGAGCACGGCGATGCCGCCGCTCACGTAGGGATGGCGGTTCGCGCCGTAGCTGCGGTGGTAGGGGTAGTCGGGGCCGAAGATCCAGTGGCCGAAGGGGATCCGCACCGCGTTCAGGCCGCGCTCGGCGATCCAGCGGAAATCCTCGCGGGTGATGAAGCGGTCCCAGTGCGCACGCAGGCGCGGCGCGGCGCTGCTGCCCATCTCCACGCACCAGCTGGTTTCGTCCGTCGCGGCCAATCCTTCGAAGAGGCTGGGCACCATCCATTTCTCGAGTACGAGCCATCCACCCAGGTTCACTCCGCGCAGCCGCCTCTTGTTCTCGTTCATGGCCCTTCTTCCTTTTGCTCTCGTCGGTCAGTCGTCGATCCGTGCCTGGAGGCGAAGCGCGCAGGCGCCACCACGATTATGCCCGGGTGGCATGCCGACATTGGCAGGCATCGATCACGAAGCACTACAATCCGGGCGGTCTGCAGGCGACAACCGGGAGCGCGGCGTGGAACGGCATTGGTGGCAGGAAGCGGTGGTCTACCAGATCTATCCGCGCAGCTTCATGGACGCCAACGGCGACGGCATCGGCGACCTCGAAGGCATCACCGCCCGGCTCGACTATCTGTCCTGGCTCGGCATCGATGTGATCTGGCTGTGCCCGATCTTTCGCTCCCCCAACGACGACAACGGGTACGACATCAGCGATTACCAGGACATCATGGCCGAGTTCGGCACCATGGCCGACTTCGACCGCCTGCTCGCCGAGGCGCATCGCCGCGGCATGCGGGTGATCCTGGACCTGGTGCTCAACCACACCAGCGATGAGCACCCCTGGTTCATCGAATCGCGCTCGTCGCGCGAGAACCTGAAGCGGGACTGGTATGTCTGGCGCGACGGCCGCAACGGGCGCGAGCCGAACAACTGGGCGAGCATCTTCGAGGGCTCGGCGTGGAAGCTGGATCCGGGCACCGGTCAATACTTCCTGCACCTGTTCTCGGAGCGCCAGCCCGACCTGAACTGGGAAAACCCCTCGCTGCGCCAGGCGATGTACGACATGGTGCGCTGGTGGCTGGACAAGGGCATCGACGGCTTTCGCATCGACGCCATCAGCCACCTGAAGAAGGCTCCCGGCCTGACCGACCTGCCCAATCCGCATCGCCTGCGCTACGTGCCCTCGTACGACATGCACATGAACCAGCCGGGTGTGCTGGACTTCGTCGACGAGCTGTCGCGCGAGACCTTCCAGCGCTACGACATCATGACGGTGGGCGAGGCGAACGGCGTGTCGCCGGCGCAGGCGGTCGAGTGGGTCGGCGGCGAACACCGGCGCCTGAGCATGATCCTGCAGTTCGAACACTGGACGCTGTGGTCGCGCGATCCGCATGCCGGGCTCGATCTGGTCGCCCTCAAGCGCATCTTCGGCCGCTGGCAGCGCACGCTGCATGAGCGGGGCTGGAACGCGCTCTACCTCGAGAACCACGACCTGCCGCGGGTGGTGTCGCGCTGGGGCGATCCACAACGTTTCCGTTACGAGAGCGCCACCGCGCTGGCGACGATGTATTTTCTGATGGAGGGCACGCCCTTCATCTACCAGGGCCAGGAACTCGGCATGGCCAACACGGTGTTCCACAGCCTGGCTGAATTCGACGACGTGTTCGCGCGCAACCGCATCGCCCAGATGCGGGCCGAAGGACGCGACGACAGCGACATCCTTGCCGAGCTCGCCCTGACCGCGCGCGACAATTCACGCACCCCCATGCCTTGGGACGACAGCGCGCACGCCGGTTTCAGCTCCGCTGAGCCGTGGCTGCGCATCAATCCGGAATACCGCGCGGTCAACGTGGCTGCCCAGCGCAATGCACGGCGTTCCGTACTGCATCATTACCGCAACCTGATCGCGCTGCGGGCCGGGGAGCCGGCACTGATCCACGGCCGCCATGCCCTGGTGCTCGCGCGCAATCGCCAGATCTACGCCTATACCCGCACGCTGGGTGGGAAGGGCTTCCTGATCATGTGCAACCTGACATCGCGCGCGGCCCCTTATCGTCACCGCCGCCTGCCCCTGCACCACGATGCGCTGGTACTCGCCAACCACGAGGTGCCGGCCCATCCGGTGCTCACGCAGTGCGTGCTGCGTCCCTTCGAGGCGCGGGTGTATCGCATCGATGCGGACTGAGCGTGGCAGGCGCGACCGGAACTACCGCTCAGTTGCCCGCAGCGCTGTTCACCAGCGACGGCGTGGTGCCGCTGGCGAGGCTCTCGATCAGCGCGAAGAGACGCTTGTAGAACTCGGCATCGGCGATCGTTTCCTCGCCAACCTTGACCAGCGCTTCCTTGTCCGACGCCCACGGCAACGAAATTCCGCCGATGCCCGCGACGTTGACCGCAGTGCTGCTGGGGGCCGACTTCAGCTCGAAGCGTTTCTCCAGCGCATTCGCGTAGACGGCCGCGCCGAGGCTGCTGGGGAGGCAGAAGAGTGTGATGCCCAGGGTCACTCCGCGGTCCGCCTTGGGCTGAAAGAACTTCTCGCCATGAATGCGCGTCGGGTTGGCATCGTCGATCTGATACCCCTGTCCCAGCAAGGCCCGCTTGCCGAGTTCGCAGGCGCCTGCTGGATCGCGTGCGATCCAGGTCATGAACGGGGACTCTGGCTGAAAGGTTTCCGTGGCATAAACGGGCGGCGGTCGCGACGACCCGCAACCCGCCACGGTCAGCCCGACCCAGAGTGAGAGGAGCAGTCGGCTTGAAACTCGAGACATCGGAACGGCACACTGGCTGAATCTGAAGGACGAATGGTAGAACATCCCTCGCTGCGATTGCTCGCTTCTCTCCGCCCGCAGCGCCCCCCGATCGAAACAGGATGCAAGCCGATGCGCAAGTTCGCTGAACACTGGCTCTCCGTGCTGCAGAAAACCCTGCACATCTGGCTGGAGGCGCAGTCCTTCATGCACGCGGCTGCCCTCGCCTTCTTCACGCTGTTTTCGGTTGCGCCGGTCGTCATCGTTGTGGTGACGATCGTCGGCCTGGCGCTTGGCGAGGAAGCGGCGCAGGGTCAGATCGCCCAGCAACTGCAGGCGACCATCGGCGCCGAAGCGGCCCAGGCGGTGCAGACGGCGGTGGCGGCGAGCCGCATCGAACGCAGCGGCATCCTGCCCTCGCTGGCCGGCCTGGCCGCGATGCTGTTCGGCGCCACGACGGTCTTCGCACAGATGCAGACCGCCCTCAACGCCATCTGGGGCGTGACGCCGCGGCCGACCCGCAGCAGCCTCTTGCTGTACGTCAAGACGCGACTGCTGTCGCTCACCGTCGTGCTGGCGATCGGTTTCGTCCTGCTTGTGTCGCTGCTGCTGAGCGTCGTCGTGCGGGCGCTGGTCGTCTTCGCCCAGGCCTGGTTGCCGGTGCCGCCGGCGCTGCTGCTGGGCGCCGATGCGTTGGTGTCGGTCGCCGTGGTCAGTCTGCTGTTCGCGACGATCTTCCGCGTACTGCCCGACGTGATCCTCTCCTGGCGGGACGTGTGGCTGGGCGCATTGGTGACCGCGCTGCTCTTCGGCCTGGGCCGCAGCCTCATCGCGCTCTATCTGTCGACCACCGCCACGGCGTCCACCTACGGCGCGGCGGCCTCACTGGTGCTGATGCTGATGTGGGTGAACTACTCCTCGCTGATCCTGCTGTTTGGCGCCGCCTTCACCCGCGCCAACGTGCAGGCGCGCGGACAACCGGTTCGCGCACGTGCGACAGCCATCCGTATCCATCGGCAGCTCGTCGAGGACGAGCCCCCTGCGTGAGCACCCGGCTTCGTGCTGCGGTACTTCCCGAGCACAGCACTGCAGTTCCCGCGCGACCTCGGCGCCGGCCATTCTGCACACACGTGAGCCACTCGCGCCGTCTTGCAATCCCCTTCTCGACGTGTAGAATTCGCGCCCTCGAAGCGCGACGCTCAGAGGGGCTGGACAGGCTTTCAAGTCCGGCAAGCCCTCGGGGCCGTCGTCGGTTTGAAAAGGTGTTGAACAGGGGAATTTTTCCGCTATAATGCGGCCTCTTCGTTGCACCACAACGCGCCCGTAGCTCATCTGGATAGAGTACCTGGCTACGAACCAGGGGGTAGGAGGTTCGAATCCTTCCGGGCGCGCCAGTTTTTCGGATTCTTCGCCGAGAGTCCCAAGTTTTGCTGCATCGGAGCGCCCGTAGCTCATCTGGATAGAGTACCTGGCTACGAACCAGGGGGTAGGAGGTTCGAATCCTTCCGGGCGCGCCAACCAAAACGGCAAAAAGCCCAGTCCTTGCGACTGGGCTTTTTTCTTTTCCGGCACCTGATCGGGCGGCGGCGACTCGCAGCGCATCTGCCGTGTTAGGGTTTGCGCCATCGCGCTCCCGCGGCTGCACCTTCCCGTAATGAAAGACGCTTATACCCTGCTCGGCCTCGAACCCGGCGTCCCACCGAAGGACATCAAGCGCGCATTCCGGCGGCTGGCCATGCAATGGCACCCGGACCGCAATCCGGATCCAGCAGCCCTCGAACACTTCAAGGCCCTGCGTGCCGCATATGAGCACGTTCTGGCCCACTCGGAGATCGCGACTTCCGATGAGGAAGCGACGCCGCAGCCGCCAACACCGGCTCGAGACAGCACTGCCCGCGGAGCCGACCGCCACCAGGACCTGACCCTCACCATCGAGGAAGCCTGGCTGGGCTGCGAGAAATCGGTCCGCGTCGCGCACGAATCCACGTGTCCGACGTGCGACGGCGGCGGCACCGAGAAACTCGCCCACACGCAACTCTGCAAGGATTGTCACGGCTCGGGCCGCATCCGCGTCACCGACGGCCACGGCCTGCACCGATGCAAGACCTGTGAAGGACGGGGATACCGCACCCAGCGGACCTGCACGGCCTGCGAAGGTAGCGGGCGCGTGCAGGCGTGGCGGACGCTCGCGGTAAAGATTCCTCCTGGCCTGCTGACGGGCGACGAATTGCGCGTCGCCGGGGCGGGGGAATCCTCGACCCTGCCGGACGGCGACAACGGCGATCTCCGGTTGCGCGTCCGCCTGGCCGAACACGCCCTATACCGTCTTGAAGGCCGCGATCTGAGAATGTCGCGCCCGATCAGTGCGCTGCGCATGCTGGCAGGCGGCGACATCGAAGTGCCGCTGCCCGCCGGGCCGCTGACCCTGACGATCTTCGCCGGAGCCGCGGCCCCCCGCGAACTGCGCATCGAGGCGGCCGGTTTTCCCGCCGGGCGCGGACAGGCAGCAGGCGCACTCGTCGTCGAGTTGCACCCGGTCATGCCTGAAGGCTGCAATACCCGCCAGCAGCGCCTGCTGGCCGAACTGGATGCCGAGCTGTCCGCTAACGCGAGCCGTCATTACCCAACGCTCGCGGCCTGGGAGGCAGACTGGCTTTCCTCCCGGCCGCCCGCGCGGGACTGAGGGATCAACTGCCTGTCAGTCGATCGCCTCCGAATCAGAGGACAGGCTCCAGCACTTCGATGCCCCCCATGTAGGGCACCAGCGCCTCCGGCACCAAGACAGAACCGTCGCCCTGCTGGTAGTTCTCGAGCACGGCAACCAGCGTGCGGCCCACGGCGAGGCCGGAGCCGTTCAGCGTGTGGACCAGCTCGTTCTTGCCGTTGGCGTTCTTGAACCGGGCTTGCATGCGGCGCGCCTGGAAGCCCTCGCAGTTGGAGCAACTCGAGATTTCCCGATAGGTGTTCTGCGCCGGGAGCCAGACTTCCAGGTCGTAGGTCTTGGCCGCAGAGAACCCCATGTCACCGGTGCATAGCGCAACCACCCGGTATGGCAGCCCCAACCTCTGCAGCACCGCCTCTGCGTGTCCCACCATCTCCTCGAGCGCCTCGTAGCTCTTCTCCGGGTGGACGATCTGCACCATCTCGACCTTGTCGAACTGGTGCTGACGGATCATGCCGCGCGTGTCACGCCCCGCACTGCCCGCTTCGGAGCGGAAACAGGGGCTGTGCGCCGTGAGCTTGACCGGAAGCGCGTCCAGCGGAAGCACCTGGTCGCGGACGCTGTTGGTCAGCGAAATCTCTGAGGTCGAGATCAGGTACTGCTCGCCGGCCTGCTCGTCACCGCCCCGCAGCACCCAGAACATGTCGTCGCGGAACTTGGGAAGCTGACCGGTGCCGACGAGGATGTCGCGATTGACGATGTAAGGCGTGTAGCACTCGGTGTAGCCATGCACGCCCGTCTGCAAGTCGAGCATGAACTGCGCCAGCGCGCGATGCAGGCGTGCCACCTTTCCGCGCATGAAGGTGAAGCGCGAACCCGAGAGCCGCGCACCGGTATCGAAGTCCAATCCGAGGCCCGCGCCGATCTCCACGTGATCACGCACCTCGAAGTCGAAACTCGCCGGGCTGCCCCAGCGGCGCACTTCCACATTGCCGCTTTCGTCCTCGCCCACTGGCACACTCTCGTGCGGCAGGTTGGGAAGGCCGAGCAGGAAAGCCTCCATCTTCTCCAGCAGGCCCGGCAGCGCCTGCTCGCAGGCCTTCAACTCGTCGCCCAATCGTCCCACTTCGGCCAGCACCGCAGAAGCGTCCTCGCCCTTGCCCTTGAGCACGCCGATCTGCTTGGACAGCGCGTTGCGTTTGGCCTGTAGTTCCTGAGTACGGGTCTGAAGCGACTTGCGCCCGTCTTCCAGCGCGGCAAAGGTCGCCGTGTCGAGCGTCAGCCCCCGGCTCGCAAGCCGCGCGGCCACGCTGTCGATCTGATTGCGAAGGAGTTGGACATCGAGCATGAGTAGATCCTGAAAATTATCCGATTCAGCAGCTTAGCCGCTGAAGTTCATCAAAAGACTGCAAATAAGGCGCCAAACGCCTGTCGGAACGTGACTATCGGCAAGTCATCAGACACCGCGCAGTGCAACATTTTTGATTATCAAAATCAATGCCTTGAGCGAAACAGATCGGCAGATTTGGCTTGCCATTTCCATTCCTGCGCATATTCTTAAAGGAGACTTGAATCAACGCCGCGCAAGACGGCTGGAATGACATCTGGAGGGGTACATATGCTGTCGATTCGTGATTGTCTCGATTATTGCGATCTCACCGAAGACGAAGTTGCGCTGGTTGCCGAACATGAGGGAATCCCCGACGCGGCTGCCGCGCAAGTGGTGTGTGGCCTGGTGCAGACGCCCGAGGGTGTGTTGCTGGTTACCAATTACATGCTGGACCTGATCGAGCGTGCCGACGAGGAAGGCGATCACGCGAAAGCGGATCGCGCCCGGTCGTTGTGTGCCCGGTTCATGGCCGACCATCCGCTTCGTCACTGAGCGACATTCCTTCACCTGCTTCTCGTGCCACAGTCGCGCCAGCCGCCCGATCGAGGGCGCGCAGGCGCGCGAGTTTTTCCGCGATGCGGATTTCGAGTCCCCGCGGAGCGGGTTGATACCAACCCGGCTCTTCCATTCCTTCAGGCAGGTAGCGTTCGCCCGCCGCGTAGGCATCCGGTTCGTCGTGCGCGTAACGGTAGGCCTTTGCGTAGCCGAGATCCTTCATCAGCCGGGTCGGCGCGTTGCGCAGATGCAGCGGCACCGGCCGCGAAGCATCCTGCTTCACGAAGGCCCGCGCCGCGTTGTAGGCCTTGTACACCGCGTTCGACTTGGCGGCACAGGCGAGGAACACCGCCGCCTGCGCAAGCGCGAGTTCCCCCTCGGGCGAGCCGAGGCGTTCGTAAGTCGCACATGCGTTGAGCGTGATCTCGAGTGCGCGCGGGTCAGCCAGGCCGACGTCCTCGACGGCCATGCGCACCAGGCGTCGGCCGAGATAGTGCGGATCCACCCCACCGTCGAGCATGCGGCACAGCCAGTAGAGCGCCGCATCGGGATGGGAGCCGCGTACCGATTTGTGCAAGGCAGAGATTTGATCGTAGAACGCTTCGCCGCCCTTGTCGAAACGGCGCAGGTTGCGTGACAGCGCGTCGTCGACGAAGGCAGGCGTCACCGGATTCACGCCAGCCGTCTCGGCGGCGGTCTGCACCTGCTCGACCAGGTTCATCAGCCGCCGCGCGTCGCCGTCGGCGAAACCGACGAGGCGATCACGCGCATCGTCCTCAAAGGCCAGCTCCGGACAGACCAGTGCCCGCGCGCGGTCGAACAATTCCCGCAGCGCCGGCGCGTCCAGCGGCTCGAGCACATAGACGGAGGCACGCGAAAGAAGCGCGGAGTTGACTTCGAACGATGGGTTTTCCGTGGTGGCACCGATGAAGGTCACCAGTCCCTGCTCGACGTAGGGCAGGAAGGCATCCTGCTGCGCCTTGTTGAAGCGATGCACCTCATCGACGAACAGGATCGTGTGTCGGCCGCGCGCCTTCGCAGCCTGCGCCTGCTGGATGGCCTCGCGGATCTCCTTCACGCCCGAGAACACCGCTGACAGGGCAACGAATTCGGCGTCGAAGCCTTGCGCCATGAGCCGCGCGAGCGTCGTCTTGCCTACACCGGGAGGACCCCACAGGATCATCGAATGCGGCTTGCGTGCGGCAAATGCGAGCCGCAGCGGTTTGCCCGGACCAAGCAGGTGCGCCTGCCCGGCAACCTCGTCAAGGCAGCGGGGACGCATGCGCTCCGCAAGCGGAACCCGTGGCGGTTCCAGGTCCTGGAACAGGTCGCTCATCGGTGCGGGCTCAACGCGGCGCGGGAACGGAATCGGCCATGTCGCCGATCACGTCGGCGCCGGCAGGGGCGACGAAGCGGAAACGTGCAGGATCCAGCGGCGGATTCGGATGCAGCCGGGTAAAGCTGATGTGAGTCGTCTGGCCGAAATTGTCCTTCATCTCCATGCGCTTGAGTTCCCCGGCCGCGAGGCCGATGCGCAAGGATTCGAACGCCCCTTCCGCACGCTTGGGACGCGCCTCGACCCAGTCCAGACCGCCACTGCTGCCGGCGTCGCTCAGGACGAAGTTGTCGTCCAGCGAACCACTGCCGAACAGGATCGCGGCCGGAGTGGCGCCCAGCGCGTCTCCAATGTGCCGCACGGTGACCTGGTTGAGGTCACGATCCCACGTCCACATGCGCTGACCGTCACCGACGAGAAGCTGCGGATACGGCTTTTCATACTCCCAGCGAAACTTGCCCGGTCGCGAGAAGGCAAAGTGACCGACGGACTGTTGCGGCTTGCGGCCCGACTTCGCGGCCACGACCTGTTCGAACTCCCCTTCTGCGCTGCGCGTGGCTGCAATGAACTGGCGGAGTTGCCCCACTCCGTCCGCCGCACAAACCACGCCGACCGCGGCAAACAACGCGATGCCCAGCGCCATGCGCCAGGCTGCAGCCCTGGTCGCGCACTTGCTCAATGCTCTCATTCACTCTCCTTGGCGGGCACGATCACTTCACGATTTCCGTTGCTGCCCATGGGAGATACGAGCCCGGCACGTTCCATTTGTTCAATGAGTCGGGCGGCACGGTTGTAACCAATCCGCAAATGCCGCTGCACCAGCGAGATCGATGGGCGCCGCGTCTTGACGACGATCTCGACCGCCTGGTCATACAGCGGATCGGCCTCACCGTCGCCGCCGTCCCCGCCGCCCGCGCCAAGTGCCGCATCGAGATCGTCCTCGGCCGCCGAGAGGATGCCATCGACGTAGTCCGGCGGGCCGACGCGCTTCAGATGCTCGACGACCTTGTGCACCTCGTCGTCGGCGACGAACGCACCGTGCACCCGGATCGGCAGACCCGTTCCCGGCGCCAGGTACAGCATGTCGCCCATGCCGAGCAGGGCTTCGGCCCCCATCTGGTCGAGGATGGTGCGTGAGTCGATCTTCGACGATACCTGGAAGGCAATCCGCGTCGGGACGTTGGCCTTGATCAGGCCGGTGATCACGTCCACCGACGGGCGCTGCGTCGCGAGGATCAGGTGGATGCCGGCCGCACGCGCCTTCTGTGCGAGCCGTGCGATCAGCTCTTCGACCTTCTTGCCCACCACCATCATCATGTCGGCAAGCTCGTCGACGACCACGACGATATAGGGCAGCGGATCGAGCGGCTCGGGGCTTTCCGGCGTGATGGAGAACGGATTGGTCAATGGCGTTTCAGCCTTGCGCGCTTCGAGCACCGCCTTGTTGAAGCCGGCCAGATTGCGCACGCCGACCGCCGCCATCAGCTTGTAGCGCTTGTCCATCTCGGCCACGCACCAGTTGAGCGCATTGGCCGCGTGCTTCATGTCGGTGACGACGGGCGCCAGCAAGTGGGGAATGCCTTCATAGATCGACAGCTCGAGCATCTTCGGGTCGACCATGATGAGCCGGACTCTCTCCGGCTCGCTCTTGTACAGCAGCGACAGGATCATCGCGTTGATGCCGACCGACTTGCCCGAACCCGTCGTGCCGGCCACCAGCAGGTGCGGCATCTTCGCCAGGTCGGCCACGACAGGCTGGCCGCCGATGTCCTTGCCGAGCACGACTGTGAGCGGCGAGCTCATGTCGTGATACGCCTTGGAGCCGATGATCTCCGACAGGCGGACGGTCTGTCGCTTGGGATTGGGCAACTCCAATGCCATGCACGACTTGCCGGGCACCGTCTCCACCACGCGCACCGAAACCAGCGACAGTGCGCGCGCGAGATCCTTGGCCAGATTGACCACCTGGCTACCCTTCACGCCCACCGCCGGCTCGACCTCGTAGCGGGTGATCACCGGGCCGGGATAGGCTGCGATCACCTTCACCTCGACGCCGAAGTCGGCAAGCTTGGTCTCGATCAGGCGCGAGGTGAATTCCAGCGACTCTGCCGAGGGCGGCTCGACATCCGTCGAGGCCGGATCGAGCAAGGCGATGGGCGGAATCGCCCCCACCGAATCGTCAACGAAGAGCGGCTGCTGGCGTTCCTTCTCGACACGCTCGGACTTTTGCACTGAAACCACCGGCGGCTCGATCCGCAGCGGTGCCGGTCCGGTCTTTTCGGTCTTGCGCCTGCGCGTCTCCACCACTTCCTCGCGTTTCTGGGCCACCTGCTTGCCGACCCGGCGATCCTGCCAGCGCAACCAGGCCTGTTGCACGGCCACGACCGCCTCCTCGAGCGCAAGCCCCACCCGTTCGACGAAGGCGAGCCAGGAGACACCGGTGAACAGAGAAAGGCCGGTCGCGAGCGCTGTCAGCAGCAGCAGCGTGCCGCCGGTGAACCCGAAATAGCGCTGGATCGATTGCCCCAGCTCCATGCCGATCAATCCGCCGGGGGCAAGGGGTACGGCGCCACCATGGCTGTGGAAGCGCAGCGATTCGAGGGCGCTGCTGGCCAGCAACACGACGAGGAAGCCGAACATGACGAAGAAGAACGAGCGCCGATCGAGCGTCAGCCGGTTCTTGAGCCGCCGGAATCCCCACATCAGCCCGTAGGCCAGGAAAACGACCCACCACCATGCGGACAGGCCGAAGAGGTAGAGCAGAAGGTCCGCCAGCCAGGCCCCGAAGCGCCCGCCCGGATTGGTCACGCGCGCCGCAGCGGACGCATGGGACCAACCCGGATCGCTCCTGTTGTAGCCGAGCAGCACCAGCCCGACATACAGCGACATGACCCCCAGGATCAGCCAGCGCGCCTCCTGCAACAACAAGGAAATCTTTTCAGGAAGGGGCTGGGAACGGTGCGACGAGCGAGACTGCATGGGGGGGCGGCGAAAGGCCGGAAAGAAACATCGAGCCGGGATTATAAGCGATTGCCCGCTCCCGCCGTTCCGCGGAGTCTGCGGCGTGCGTTCGCCCGCACGCCACGCAGCACGCCCCGATGCGAACCAGCGCGTCAGACCTCGCTGAGGCGATCACGCAGGACGATGCCCTGCGGCGTCTCCTCGATCAGCCCCTGCTGCCCGAGATCCTTCATCACCCGACTGACCATTTCGCGCGATGCACCGATCATCTTCGCGATGTCCTGCTTCGAGATCTTCCGCACCACGACCGTCCTGCCGTCGATGTCTTCGGACATTTCGATGAGGAGGCGAGCCACACGACCGTAGACGTCCATCAGCGCAAGACTCTCGATCTTGCGATCGGCATCGCGCAGGCGCTCGACCAGATTGCACAAGATGCGCCAGGCAATGTCGAAGTTGTCGTGCATGATCTGACGGAAGTCGTGCTTGGAGAGCATTACCAGATCGGAGGCCACCACTGCGATAACTGACGCCGACCGCGGTTGCTCGTCGAAAATCCCCATCTCCCCGAACAACTCCCCCTGCCCGAGAATCGACAGGATCACCTCACGGCCGTCTTCGTCGCTCACCACGACCTTCAGGCTGCCGGTGAGCACGAAGTACACGTAGTCGGGTCTATCGCCGGCGTTCACCACGGTCTGCCCGCGCGGAATCCGCCGCATCATCGCAGCGCGAGCGACCGTGGCGAGCACCTCGTCAGACAACCCGTGGAAAAGCGGGAACGTCTTGAGGGCAATGGGAGAAACGACCGTGGGTTGACTCATGCTGGCTCCGGTGGGCACGGATCACTTTGAAGTTCAGTGAAACTCTTCACAAGTTTAAACGAATATTCCGCAATGCGATGATTGCCACATCGGCAATCGGCCGTCCGACACGGTCCGACTCCCGATTGCCCGCTCCTATCACGGCGATGAGTCCGGTCGTTAGGGGAGCTCGCTTATAATGTCGCTCCTTCCTGATTTGCCTGAAACTCAAGCCATGACCACTAAGCATGCCCGCCTGATCATCCTGGGCTCCGGCCCCGCCGGTTACACCGCGGCCGTGTACGCTGCGCGCGCAAACCTGAACCCCGTGCTCATTACCGGACTCGCTCAGGGCGGCCAGTTGATGACGACGACGGACGTGGACAACTGGCCTGCCGATGCCGATGGCGTGATGGGACCGGACCTGATGGCACGCTTCCAGCGACATGCCGAGCGCTTCAATACCGAGATGATCTTCGATCACATCCACACGGCGAAGCTGCAGGAAAAGCCCTTCCGCCTTGTTGGTGACAGCGGCGAATACACCTGCGACGCGCTCATCATCGCGACCGGTGCCACCGCAAAATACCTCGGGCTTCCCTCGGAAGAAGAATTCTCCGGTCGTGGCGTATCTGCCTGCGCCACGTGTGATGGCTTCTTCTATCGCAATCAGGAAGTCGCGGTGATCGGTGGCGGCAACACGGCGGTCGAGGAAGCGCTCTATCTGGCCAACATCGCCAGCAAGGTCACGCTCGTGCATCGTCGCAACAAGTTCCGTGCCGAGAAGATCATGATTGACAAGATGATGGAGAAGGTCGCAGCGGGAAAGATCGTGCTCGAACTCGACGCCACTCTGGACGAAGTGCTCGGCGACAAGTCGGGCGTCACCGGAATGCGAATCCGCAACATCAACAATGGCGAGAAACGCGACATTGCGCTGCAGGGCGTGTTCATCGCGATTGGCCACAAGCCCAATACCGACATTTTCGAAGGACAGCTCGAAATGGAGGGCGGTTATATCGTCACTCACGGCGGCCGCAACGGGAATGTCACCCAGACGAGCATTCCGGGCGTCTTTGCGGCCGGCGACGTTCAGGACCACGTCTACCGGCAGGCAGTGACGTCCGCCGGCACGGGCTGCATGGCTGCGCTCGACGCCGAGCGCTACCTCGATGCCCTCGGTGCCTGAGGGATCCAGCAAATGCCCCGCCGTTCCCGCACCGCTACGGCCCGTGATGCCCAGGCCGCCGGAGCGGCGGGCGGAAGGTCGCCTCGCACGGCGAGTCCGTTCGAGGCCCTGGCACACCTGAGAAGCGCGACGAATCCGACGCCGGCAATGCGACCTGCCCCCGCCGGCAAGGATCGCAAAGACGGGTCGCGCGCGGCGAAGTCGGAGTCGTCAGCCAGCGACAACGCCGCACTCGGAGCCGAAGATCTGGCCCTGTTCCTCAAGGCGAACCCTGACACCCGTCCGCTAGCGTGCGGCGAACGCGTAGAACTCGAACGCCCCCGACCGCAGCCGGTTCCCCGTTTCAGCACCCTGCCGCAGCAGGCGGACGAGCCCGACCTGCGGCCACGCCTATCGGATCCGCTCCGCGAAGCCTATGAGGATGTCACGCCACTCAAGGATAGCGGTCGCGTCGTGCTGGATACACCCGCTCGCCATCGGAATCGAACGCAGCACGCGGCTACGTCCGCGGTCGGCGCGGTCACATCAGTACCGGCAGCACTTCCATCGGGAGTGGACGCCAACGATCCCGACGCGCTTTTCCGACACGCGATGAGCGGCGCAAAACCGATCGATATGCGCAACCGCGTGGTCCTCGAACGCCCCGCGCCATCGCCCTCACCGATCAAGCGCGAAGCCGACGAGCAAGCCGCGCTGAGCGAATCCCTCAACGCGCCGCTCAGCTTCGAAGACCGGCTCGACATGGGCGACGAAGCGGCCTTCCTGCGCACCGGTCTGCCGCGACGGGTCCTGAGCGATCTGCGGCGCGGCCGCTGGGTCCTGCAAGGACAGATCGATCTCCACGGTCTTACTCGCGACGAAGCTCGTGCAGCCCTCGGCCACTTTCTCACCGCAAGCCTGCAGCAGGGCCACCGCTGCATCCGGGTCATTCATGGAAAGGGGCTCGGCTCCCCCGGCCGCGTATCCATCCTCAAGCAACTCTCCAGAGGCTGGCTGGCGCAGCGCGAAGAGATACTGGCCTTTTGCCAAGCCGGACCGCACGATGGCGGCGCCGGTGCGCTGCTGGTGCTGATGCGGGCGCAGAATGCGACCCGCGACTGAATGAGACGCGGTGCGGCGGTCAGATCGCCGCTTCGTTGACCTCGCCGGTGCGAATGCGCACCACCTGCTCCACTGGCATCACGAATATCTTGCCGTCGCCGATCTTCCCCGTATGCGCGGCCTTCACGATCGCCTCGACGGCTTGCTCGACCATATCGTCGCCGAGCACGACCTCGACCTTGATCTTGGGCAGGAAGTCCACCACGTATTCGGCGCCCCGGTAAAGCTCCGTGTGCCCCTTCTGCCGGCCGAATCCCTTGACCTCGGTCACGGTGAGACCGGTGATCCCCACTTCGGACAGTCCTTCACGCACTTCATCCAGCTTGAAAGGCTTGATGATCGCTTCGATCTTCTTCATTCGTGTCTCCTGGTGCGGAATATCGCCTGCGCGAACTTAAACCGCTCTCGCTCAGAATTCGTCCTGGTAACGGGATGTTATCGGATATCGCCAATCCCTGCCGAAGCCACGCTGCGTGACACGGATGCCGACAGGCGCCTGGCGGCGTTTGTATTCGTTGCGCTTGAGCATCGCCACCGTCCGTCGCACATCGGCTTCCGGGAAGCCCGCAGCGATGATCTCGCGCGGCGACTCATCCCGCTCCATGTAGGCCTCGATGATCGCGTCGAGCACCTCGTACGGAGGCAGGCTGTCCTGGTCCTTCTGGTCCGGCTTGAGCTCGGCGGACGGCGGGCGGTCGATGATGTTCTGCGGAATCACGGGGCTGACGCCATTGCGCCAGTTGCAGAGTCGATACACGAACGTCTTGTAGAGATCCTTCAATACCGCGAAACCGCCCGCCATGTCCCCATACAGTGTGGCGTAACCGGTCGCCATCTCGCTCTTGTTGCCGGTGGTGAGGACGATCGCTCCCGTCTTGTTCGACAGGGCCATCAGGATCATGCCCCTGATCCTGCTTTGCAGGTTTTCCTCCGTCGTATCCTCCGGTAGCCCTTCGAACTGCGGCGCAAGCAATTCGCTGAAGACCTTCATGGCAGGCTCGATCGGGATCTCGTCGTATCGGACACCGAGCCGCTGCACCATCTCGCGCGAATCGTCGAGGCTCATCTGCGCCGTGTAGGGAGAAGGCATCATCACCGCGCGCACGCGGTCGGCTCCAAGGGCGTCGACCGCTACCGCGAGCGTGAGTGCCGAATCGATGCCACCCGAAAGCCCGATGATCGCCCCAGGAAAACGGTTCTTGCCAAGGTAATCGCGCACGCCGCATTTGAGCGCCTCATAGGCGTCTTCCTCGATCGACCGCGGCACCTCACGGACGCCCGAACTCCAGCGGCCATTCTCGAAACGCACGATATCGAGCCGCTCTTCGAAAGATGCGCTCTGATACGCCAGGGCACCATCCGCATCCACTGCAAATGAGGCACCGTCGAACACCAGCTCGTCCTGTCCGCCCACCATGTTGCAGTAAAGGATGGGGAGCCCGGTCTCCCGAACCCGATCACGCAACACCTGGTGCCTGCGCTGCTGCTTGTTCATATGAAAGGGCGACGCGTTCAGCGACAGAAGCACCTCGGCGCCCGCCGAGCGAGCCAGAGCAGCCGGAGCAGCCTCCCACAGATCCGCGCAGATCGTCACCCCGAAACGGACGCCCTTGTAATCGAAGACGCAGGGCACCAGACCTGCCTCAAAGTAGCGCTCTTCGTCGAAAACCTCATAGTTCGGCAACAGATGCTTGTGATAGGTCGCCTCCAGACGGCCATCCACGATGACGGAAGCGGCATTGAAATACCCTTGGTCCGCTTCGACGGGATGTCCCAGCACTACGCACAGGCCGTGCGAGGCCGCAGCGATGCGCGCGGTCTCACGCGCACAAGCACGATAGAAATCGGGCCGCAGCAGCAAATCCTCGGGCGGATAACCTGCAAGCGCCAGTTCCGGCGTCAAGAGCACGTCGGCGCCAGCCGCCCTGGCAGCCTCCATGCAGGAAATCACCCTGTCTGCATTGGCCTGCAGGTCGCCGACGGTAAAATTCCCTTGCGCGACCGCAACGGAGATCGATTTGTCTTGGATGTTCATCATGAGGCGAAACTATACCGCTTCGAAGCCCCTGCAGCGCATCGCCAATTGTGCTGCTGCTTCAATCCCCTGCCTTTGCCCGAGCAATGATTAAGCGCAACGGACTCGTTATCGTGGACAGCCTGGCTGGCCTGTGCCCTGCCGAATGGGACGAGCTTGCCCGCGACGACGATGGCGTCATTGCGCCGGCCCTGACGCACGCCTTCCTCCGCACCCTGGAGGAGACAGGCTGTGTCGGCGCTAATACGGGTTGGATCCCCAAGCATGCGACCCTATGGCGCGACGGCCGCCTCACCGCGGCAATGCCCCTTTATGAAAAGCAACATTCCTACGGCGAGTACGTCTTCGACTGGGCCTGGGCTGACGCCTATGCGCGCCATGGCCTTAGCTACTATCCTAAGTGGGTAGCCGCGATACCTTTCACTCCCACGCCGGGCAGGCGAGTCCTTGGCCGCGATGCGCAGGCTCGACTGGATCTCCTCAACGCCGTGCTCAAGCATGCCTGCACGAGCAGCTATTCGTCGCTCCATATTCTTTTCATGGACGAAGAGGAAGCCGCCTGGTTCCGCGAGGCGGGACTCCTGTTGCGCAGCGGCGTACAGTTTCACTGGAAAGATCAGTCGTATCGTGACTTCGACGACTTCGTGGGAGGAATGAACCACGACAAACGCAAGAGGATCCGCCAGGAGCGACGCCGGGCAAGCGAGCACGCACTCGAGCTTCGTTGGCTGGACGGACATTCGGCGACGCCACACGACTGGGCGTTCCTCCACCGGTGCTACGCAATGACCTATACGCTGCACAGATCGACGCCCTACTTGTCGCCGCGCTTCTTCACCGAACTCGCACGATGCCAGCCTGATGCCGTGCGCCTGCTGGTTGCGAGTCGACAGGGACAACCCGTCGCTTCCGCATTCTTCCTCTGCGACGAGCAAGCGCTGTATGGAAGATACTGGGGCGCGATCGAACCCCTCCCCTTCCTCCACTTCGAACTGTGCTACTACCAGGCGATCGAATATTGCATCGCATCCGGCCGCGCACGATTCGAAGGCGGGGCACAGGGGGAACACAAGCTGGCGCGCGGCCTCCAGCCCGTGGTCACGCGCTCGGCGCACTGGATTCGAGAACCACGCTTCCGCCACGCCGTGGAAGACTACCTGGCGAGGGAGGCAGCGGGCATCGATCTGTATGTCAGCGAGCTTGAGAACAGGATGCCTTCCCGTTCCCTCTGAGCCTCCGGCGGAGCGGACAATCTCACGCCGGCCCGCGTGCTTCCTGTAGAAACGGGAGCGCACGGAAGAGCGCGCTAATTGTCTTGCCGTCAGTGATCTGCCCGGCGTGCACCGCGGAAACCGCCTCGTCCAGCGTAAGTAGATGCACCTCGAGAAATTCACCCTCGTCCCGGGCGTGCCCCACATGCGTCAGATCACGTGCCAAGAAGATCTCGATACGCTCGTCCGAGTAGCCGATGCAAGGATGCATCACCCCCAGGTAAGCCCAACTGCCAGCCTCGTAGCCGGTCTCCTCACGCAGTTCGCGCCATGCACACCGTTCGACGGCCTCCCCGGGATCAATCTTGCCCGCCGGCAATTCGAGAAACGCCCGCCCCAATGGATAACGGAACTGTCGCTCGAGAATCAGCCGGCCATCGTCAAGGCACGCCACGATCACGACTGCGCCCGGGTGTCGTATGTATTCCCTGTACCCGAACGTTCCATCCGGCAGGAGCACACGATCGCGCCAGACTTTCAGCAAAGCCCCGTCGAAGACCGCTTCAGTGTCGACTTGTGCCTCGTGCAGGGGATCATCGACCGCCATGGCTAACCTTTCAGCACCGGACCGGCGGAAGACTCATGCCGCCACAGATACCGAAAAACGAAACCGGGAAACGCAAACACGACAAACAGGCTGATGGTGGTCGTGTAGAACTCCCAGCCTTGGCGATACACGCCACCGTAGCCCCGGTCCTCGAAGAGCCGTGACACCAGCCCAACCACAAGATAAAGGAGCACGAGTTCGGCAACACGCCAGCCGAAGCCCTTCCTACGTCCAGCAGGCAGGCGAGCAACGAAAAACACCCTCTCGAAGACGAACGGAAGGTTTGCCGCGAGAAATGCCGCAGCAAGCATCAGCCATGCGCCGGACGAGCCCGTCATGATCGACGCCGCGACAGGGCTCTTACATCGCTCAAAGTGAAGCCAGCAGCGCGTACGCGCAAAGCGACATCAGCATCTGCGGTGCAACACCAAGTGCGGCAATGGCCAGACCGTTGGCCGAAAGCAGCACCCTCACCTCTGCAGGCGCACGAATGGCACTGGTGTCTTCGGGTGCATCGAAATACATCACTTTCACCACCCGTAGGTAGTAGAAGGCGCCGATCACCGACATGATCACCACCACCACGGCCAGCCAGAAGTACCCTGCTGCGACGACGGCCTGAAGCACCGCAAGCTTGGCGAAGAAACCGATGAAGAACGGAATGCCCGCCATCGAGAACATCACGAACATCATCATCAACGCAAACCAGGGACTGCGCTTGTTCAGCCCCTTGAAGTCGTCAACGTTCTCGGCTTCGAAACCCGCTCGGGAGAGCAGGATCACCATGCCGAACGACGCCAGGCTCATGATCACGTATGAAACCGCATAGAACATCGCCGAGCTGTAGGCGTTGAGAGCGAAATGACGATCCCCGTCGACCACTCCGGCAAGCAACCCGAGCACGACGAAACCCATGTGCGAGATGCCCGAATAAGCGAGCATGCGCTTGATGTTCTGCTGCGCAATTGCAGCAAGGTTACCAAGCACGATGGACGCGACAGCAATCAACATCAACATCGTCTGCCACTGGGCTGCGAGATCGAAAAGCCCCCAGACCAGAAGTCGAATCGCCATCGCAAATGCAGCGAGCTTGGGAGCGGTGGCGATCACCAGCGTCACCGCGGTCGGCGCGCCTTGATAAACATCGGGAACCCACATGTGGAAGGGAACGACACCGAGCTTGAAGCAGATCCCCGCAACCAGGAACACCAGACCAAACAACAGCACCGTCTGGTTGGCAGCCTGGTTGTACACGGCCTGTGCGATGCCACTGAGTTCGAGCGAGCCCGTGGCCCCGTAGACCATGGACATGCCGTACAACAACAGACCGGAAGCCAGAGCACCGAGCACGAAATATTTCATCGCGGCTTCTGTCGAACGTCCAGAGTCACGGTCGAAGGCAACCATCGTGTACAGCGCTAGCGACATCATCTCAAGGCCGATATAGAGCGGCAGCATGTGATTCGCCGTAACCATCACCATCATGCCCAGCGTCATCAGCAGCGCAAGAAGGTAGTACTCCGGCTTGTCGATGTTGCGATCGGCTAGATAACCCCGGCCATACAGGAGTGCGACCGCCATCGAGAAGAAGATCACGAGTTTCAGGAACTGCCCCATGAGATCACTCACGAACAAGTTGCTGAATGTGTAGCTCACCTCCCCCTGCATCGTGAAGATCGTGACGAAAGCCGCCGCGATCAACGTCAGTTGAGTCAGCGCATACCCGAGCCAGCGCACACCGCGGGCGAAGGTACTCGCCAGCATGATCACGAGGGCCATCACGGCGACGAAAATCTCGGCCGCTGCGGGGTAGAAGTCGGGGACGACAAAGTTCATCTTCTGACCAGTCCGTTAAGTATCTCGGCTCAGCTCGGGGAGTGCCACGGCACTCAGAGCTTGCTTACGGCCACGTGCCGCAGCAGTTCATCCACCGAGGCATGCATCACTTCGGTGAACGGGAAGGGGTACAGGCCCATGGCCATCACACACAGCGCAAGGATCGCGAGGAACGCGAATTCACGCGCGTTGATGTCTTCCAACTCAGCCACGTGGCTGTTGGCCACCTTGCCGAACACGACGCGCTTGTACATCCACAACGTGTATGCCGCGCCGAGGATCAGCGTGACTGCTGCCGCGAACGCCACCCAAAAATTGAACTTCACCGCGCCGAGGACAACCATGAATTCGCCGACGAAACCCGAAGTCGCAGGCAGCCCCGAGTTGGCCATCGCGAACAGCATGAAGAAAGCAGCGAATTTCGGCATGGTATGCACTACGCCGCCGTAATCCGCGATCTGCCGCGAATGCACGCGGTCGTAAAGGACTCCGATGCAAAGGAACATCGCGCCGGAAACAAACCCGTGCGAAATCATCTGCACCAGCGCGCCCTCGATGCCAAGTTGGTTGAACATGAAGAAACCGAGCGTCACGAACCCCATGTGAGAGATCGAGGAATAGGCCACCAGCTTCTTCATGTCGGTCTGAACCAGCGCCACGAAACCGATGTAGATCACCGCGATGAGCGAGAGCGTGATGACCACGGGAGCCAGTTGATGAGCGGCATCAGGCACGATGGGCATCGAAAAGCGCAGAAACCCGTACGCACCCAGCTTCAACGCAATCGCCGCCAGAACCACCGATCCACCCGTGGGTGCCTCGACGTGGGCGTCCGGCAACCAGGTGTGCACCGGCCACATCGGCACCTTTACCCCGAAAGCGATCAGGAACGCGAAGAAGATCAGGACCTGCGGTTCCATAGGCAACGGCAACTGATGCCAGTCGAGAATGCTGAAACTCCCGCCCGATTGCATGAAGAGATACAGCAGCGCGATCAGCATCAGCAATGAACCGAGCAGCGTGTAGAGGAAGAACTTGATCGCAGCGTAAACCCGGTTCGGCCCGCCCCAGATACCGATCACGAGGTAAAGGGGAATCAGCGACGCCTCGAAGAAGACGTAGAACAGCACGCCATCAAGTGCGGAGAAGATGCCGTTCATCAACCCGGACATGATCAGGAAGGCCGCCATGTATTGGGCCACCCTATCCTGAATCACTTGCCAGCCAGCCATCACCACCATGATGGTGATGAACGCATTCAGCAGCAGGAACAGCACCGAGATGCCATCCACGCCAAGGTGGTAGTTGATGTTGAATCGCGGGATCCAGGATTGCAGCTCGACGAACTGCATCGCACTCGAACCCGCATCGAAGCCAGCGTAGAGCGGAATCGTCACGACGAATCCCGCAACCGCCACCGCAAAGGCGAGGATCCGAGCCAGCGGGGCGTTCCGATCTGAGCCGGTGGCGAGCACCAGCACACCCCCGAGGATCGGCACCCAGATCGCGAGACTGAGGAAAGGAATGTCCGTCATCGTTGCTATCCGTTGTATGCGCTCATATGAGCGCGTTCCATCTTGTTATCTGTTTCAACTCGTGCGCTACGACCGCCCGCTCAACCTCGGTTGAACCAGAAGGTGAGCAGCACGAACACGCCAATGATCATCACGAACGCATACTGGTAGAGGTGCCCCGTCTGGAACAGGCGCGTAATCTGAGCCACCCAGCCAACTAGCTTTGCCGTGCCATTCACCGCTAAGCCATCGATGACTCCCTGATCACCAATCTTCCACAATCCGCGTCCCAGCAAACGAGAACCGCCTGCCAGGAAGATCTCGTTGAAACGGTCAAAGTAATACTTGTTGTCGAGCAGGACGTACAACGGCTTGAAAGTGCGCTGGATGGCGGCCGGAATGCCCGGCTTGACCATGTAGAAGAACCATGCAAGCGCCACGCCCGAGATAGCCAGCCAGAACGGCGCGGTTTGCAGCCCATGGAGAGCCATCGCCACGGGTCCGTGGAAGTGCTCCGCAAGTTCCTTGAGACCCGCGTGGTTCTCGCCAACGAAGATCACCCCCTTGAACCACTCCCCGAACAACATGGGTTCGATCGTGATGAAGCCGATCACCACCGACGGAATCGCAAGCAGAAGCAAGGGCAGCGTCACGACAAGAGGTGACTCGTGCGGCGTCTGACCCGGCGCCAGCCCATGATGATGGTCCTCGCTCGGCTCTTCGTCGTCATGATCGCCATGATGATCATGGTGTGCCTTCCCGAAACGCTCCTCGCCGTGGAACACGAGGAAATACATCCGGAAGGAATAGAAGGCGGTAATGAAGACGCCGAGCATCACGCAAACGAGCGCATAGCCGGCACCCGGGATGTGCGACCCATGAACGGCTTCGATGATCGAATCCTTCGAGTAGAACCCCGAAAAGAAGGGGAAGCCAATGAGCGCCAGGGAACCGAGCAACGACGTGATCCAGGTAATCGGCATGTATTTCCGCAAGCCGCCCATATTCCGCATGTCCTGATCGTGGTGCATGCCGATGATCACCGAGCCGGCACCCAGGAAGAGCAGCGCCTTGAAAAACGCGTGGGTCATCAGATGGAACACCGCCGCGGAATAGGCCGACACACCGAGCGCAACAGTCATGTAGCCCAGTTGCGAAAGCGTCGAGTAGGCCACCACGCGCTTGATGTCGTTTTGCACGATCCCGAGGAATCCCATGAACAGCGCCGTCGTGGCTCCAATCACGAGGACGAAGGACAGTGCGGTGTCCGACAGCTCGAACAACGGAGACATGCGCGCCACCATGAAGATGCCGGCGGTCACCATCGTTGCCGCGTGGATGAGAGCAGAGATCGGGGTCGGACCCTCCATCGAGTCCGGCAGCCAGACGTGCAGCGGTACCTGCGCCGACTTGCCCATCGCACCAATGAACAGACAGATGCAGATTGCGGTAATGAGCGGCCAACCGGTGACCGACATGTCCTGCGACGCGAGCTCACCCGCCTTGGCGAAGACCTCCGCGTAATTCAGAGAACCCGCATATGCAGCGACGAGGCCGATGCCAAGCAGAAACCCGAAGTCGCCGACGCGATTGACCAGGAAAGCCTTGAGGTTGGCGTAGATCGCGGTCGGACGGTCATACCAGAAACCGATCAGAAGATAGGAGACGAGACCCACCGCCTCCCAGCCGAAGAACAACTGCAGGAAGTTGTTCGACATCACGAGCATCAGCATCGAGAACGTGAACAACGAAATGTAGCTGAAGAAGCGCTGATAACCCGGATCCTCGGACATGTAGCCTATCGTGTAGATGTGCACCATCAGCGACACGAAAGTGACGACAAGCATCATCATCACAGTGAGGGAGTCGATCAGGAAACCGACTTCGAACTTCAGACCGCCGGCCATCATCCACGTGTAGATGGTTCCGTTGAAGGTGTTTCCGGCCTGTACATCCTTGAAGACGAAGACCGAGGCGACGAAAGCCACCGCCACGCCGAGAATGGTCGAGACATGTGCCCCGGCACGACCGATCGCCTTGCCGAAGAGCCCGGCCAGGAGCGCGCCCGCCAGTGGCGCCAGGGGCACGAGGAGATAGAGCTTCTGCATGTCCGTCATCGCGACGCTTCCTTAACCCTTGAGGCTGTCCAGATCATCAACATGGATGGTCCGCATGTTGCGGAACATGACGATCAAGATCGCCAGACCAATCGCCGATTCGGCGGCGGCTACCGTGAGAATGAAGAAAACAAAAACCTGCCCGGCAATGTCGCCGAGATAGTGTGAGAACGCGACGAAGTTCAAATTGACGGCGAGCAACATCAACTCGATGGCCATCAACAGCACGATGAGGTTCTTCCGGTTCAGGAAGATCCCGACCACGCTGATCGCGAACAGAATCGCGCCCAGAATGAGGTAGTGGGAAAGCGAAAGCATCAATGACTCCCTGGTCGCGCCGGCATATCACCGGCGCGGTTCTTGTTCGCGTGTCGTTCTTACTCTTTCTCGGCCGCCATCTTCACCAGCTCGACGCGACCCTCCCGCTTGACCGCAACCTGGTCGGACGGGTTGATGTACTTGACGCCCCTGCGCTTGCGAAGCGTCAGGGCAACCGCCGCCACCATCGCCACGAGCAGCACCAGCGAGGCAAGCTCGAACGGATAGACGTAGTCCGTGTAGAGAACGCGGCCAAGCTCACGCGTGTTGCTGAAACCAGCCTGGGCTGCAGGCGGCACCGGCATTGCATCCAGACCGAAGTAGCGGCCGCCGAGCACCATGACCATTTCGATCAGCATCAACACGCCGACCAGCGCGCCTACCGGCAGATAGCTCCAGAAGCCCTCACGTATCCTGTCCAGATTGATGTCGAGCATCATCACCACGAACAGGAAGAGCACCATCACGGCGCCGACGTAGACCATCACCAGCGTGATCGCGAGGAATTCCGCCTGCAAAAGCAGCCAGATGCCCCCGGCGTTGAAGAAGGTCAGTACCAGGAACAACGCGGCATGGACCGGGTTGCGCACCGTGATGACCCTCAATGCCGCAACCACCATGATTGCGGCAAGAAAGTAGAAGACGAAGGTCTTGAATTCCATGTTCGTGACTCGCGGCGCCGAAGCGCTCTCCGTTTAGCGGTACTTCGCGTCCTGCTCACGATCTGCAGCGATTTGCGCCTCGTGGCGCTCACCGACAGCGAGCAGCATCTGTTTCGTGTAATACAGATCACCACGCTCTTCGCCGTGGTATTCGAAGACGCGAGTCTCAACGATCGCATCGACGGGACAGGCCTCTTCACAGAAACCGCAGAAGATGCATTTGGTCAGATCGATGTCGTAGCGACTCGTACGTCGGGAGCCGTCGTCTCGCTGCTCCGATTCGATCGTGATCGCCATGGCGGGGCAGATCGCTTCGCAGAGCTTGCACGCGATGCAACGCTCCTCACCGTTCGGATAGCGCCTAAGAGCGTGCAGACCACGAAAGCGATTGCTCTGCGGCGTCTTTTCCTCGGGAAACTGGACAGTGATCTTGCGCTGGAAGAAATGCCTGCCCGTCAGCGCCATGCCCTTCACGAGTTCCTTGAGGAACAGGCTACTGATCAAATCCTTGCCACCCATGCTCAATTCCTCACTTCCAGATCGACAGCGGCGACATCATCCACACCGCTACCACGAACACCCAGATCAGGGTGACGGGGATAAACACCTTCCAACCCAACCGCATGATCTGGTCATAGCGGAATCGCGGGAAAGTAGCGCGCGCCCAGAGGAACACGAACAGGATCAGAGCCGTCTTGAGGGCGAGCCAGTGGAAGCCATCCGGCAGGAACCCGAACGGAGACAGCCATCCGCCCAGAAACAGAACCGAGGTGAGGATCGAAACCAAGATCATGTTCGCGTATTCCGCAAGGAAGAACAGCGCGAACGTCATCCCGGAATACTCGACCATGTGGCCTGCAACCACCTCGGCCTCCCCTTCCACCACGTCGAACGGTGCGCGGTTCGTCTCTGCAATGCCCGAGATCAGATACACAACGAACATCGGCAACAGCGGGAGCCAGTTCCAAGACAGCAACGACAATCCCATGTCATGGAAACGTCCCTGCCCTTGCGAATGGACGATGTCCGTAAGGTTGAGACTCGCCGAGATGAGCAGCACGCAGATCAGGGCGAAACCCATCGACACCTCGTAGGAAACCATCTGCGCTGCTGCGCGCATCGACCCGAGGAACGGATACTTGGAGTTCGAGGCCCAGCCCGCAATGATCACACCGTACACCTCCATCGATGTGATCGCGAGCAAGAGCAGAAGGCCTGCATTGACGTTGGCCAGCACGAGACCTTCGCTGAACGGCACCACCGACCACGCTGCCAACGCAGGTGCAATGGCGAGGATCGGGCCGAGGATGAAAAGCCCCTTGTTCGATCCGCTGGGAACGATGATTTCCTTCAGCAGCAGCTTGACACCATCGGCAATCGGTTGCAGCAACCCCTTCGGGCCCACCCGGTTCGGGCCGATGCGGACCTGCATGTAACCAATGACTTTGCGCTCAGCAAGCGTCAGATAAGCGACCGCCCCCATCAGCGGCGCAACGATCGCGACGATCTTGATCAGCGTCCAGACAGCAGGCCAGGACGGGCCGAAAAGGTCGGCCACCGGTTGCAGCATTGCTTCCATCAGACACGCTCCACGGAAAGTATGCCGCTCATCGGTCCGAGCGCTGCAGTCGCCGCATGCGCCGCAGCGATCCTGACACACCCAGGCGCCACGCCTTCGTCCGCCACGGCAACGATCTCTATCTGACCTGCCCCCTTGACGCGCACGCGCTCTCCTCCCGACAAGCCAAGGCTGGCCAGGGTAGACGTCGACATCCTCGCCATAGGCATAGCCGCATCACGCGTCTTCTGCAACGAAGGCGCACGACGTACCAGCGGGTCGGCAAAATAGATCGGCACGTCGGCAACCCGTTCGAGGCCCGTCACTGCCGGCTTCACGCCCTGCGCGACACCGAGTTCAATCCCATTGTCGAGCCGCGCAGCAGATTGGGAATTCAACGCCTCTGCCCGCACAGATTCGGAGTCGGCGTGATCGAATCCTGCCAACTGCAGGAGGTTCCCCATGACCCGCAGCACCTTCCAGGCCGGTCGCGTGTCACCCAACGGGCGCGCTACGGCATTGAAACTCTGCTCTCGGCCTTCGCAGTTGACGAACGTTCCTGAGGTCTCGGTGTAAGGCGCGATGGGCAACATCACGTCAGCCACTTCGCGCAATGATGGCGAGGCGAAGGCTGACATGCCCACAACCAACTGTGCCGACGACAGAGCGGCCATGGCAGCCACGGCATTTCCATGGTCCAGATCGGGCTCGAGTCCCAACAGAACGTAGGCCTTCCGCGGCTGCTCGACCAAGGCTCGCGCATTCAGACCGCGACTACCCGGAACGGCACCTGCCAGATAACCGCCAACGCTGTTTGCAGCCTCGCCTATCGTTCCGGCCGTGCCACCCGTGAGCCGCGCGAGCTCCTGAGCGAGCAGCTCGAGTTGCGCAGCCCCTTCATGCTGCGCCCCGAGATTTCCTATCCATACCGCGACCTTCGCCCCGCCCGCGAGACTCCTGGCAATGCTCGCGGCCTCATCCGACACCGTACTCGGCAGCAACGGGCGCACCCCGCTGTATGCCTCAATGCCTTTCTCCTGCGCCAGCGCGACCACCACTTGCGCCAGTACCGGCACCATTTGCGACGGTGACACCAGGGCACGGTTGCGGACCGGAATCAACCACTCTTCGGCATTCGGGCCGATTGCGCTCACCTGCAGCCCGCGTTTGACCGCCTGGCGTACACGCTGCGCAAGCAGCGGCGCATCCTTCCGCAGGAAGCTGCCCACGACCAGCAACCGATTAAGTTCGCCTACACCCGAAATCGGCATGCCCAACCAGGGAGCACCCTTACGTCCGGCGTCAGCACTGAAATCGCTCTGACGCAGACGGAAGTCGACATTGTCCGAACCCAGTGCGCGAACCAATTTCTGCAGAAGGTAAAGTTCTTCGACCGTCGAATGCGGCGAAGCGAGCGCCCCGATCTGGGACGGCCCGAAGTCACGCACGACATCGCGCAGACCGGTGGCGACGAACTCGAGCGCGCGCTGCCAGTCGACCGCCTTCCACTCGCCGCCCTGCTTCACCATCGGCTGTGTCAATCGGTCTTCCCCGTTGAGCGCCTCGTATGAGAACCGATCCTTATCCGACAGCCAACATTCGTTGACGTCCTCGTTCTCGAGCGGTAGCACCCGTTTGACGACGTCATGTTTCGTCTGAACGATCAGATTGGAGCCAAGGGAATCATGCGGGCTGACCGACTTGCGCCTGGACAACTCCCACGTACGCGCAGCGAAGCGGAAAGGCTTCGAAGTCAATGCACCCACCGGACACAGGTCGATGATGTTGCCGGAGAGTTCGGAATCGACCGTCTTCTCGATAAACGGCATGATCTCGGCGTGCTCGCCCCGGAAGGCCTGCCCCAGCTCCATTTCGCCAGCGATCTCGGCCGTGAAGCGCACACAACGCGTACAGTTGATGCACCGCGTCATGTCGGTCGAAACCAGCGAGCCGAGATTCTTGTTGAATACGACCCGCTTCTCTTCCTGATATCGGGAAGCGCTCGCACCGTAACCCACGGCGAGGTCCTGCAACTGGCATTCCCCACCCTGGTCACAGATCGGACAGTCCAGCGGGTGGTTGATCAGGAGGAACTCCATGACCCCCTTCTGCGCCTTCACCGCCTGCTCGGAATGCGTCCAAACCTTCATGCCATGGGTGACAGGAGTCGCGCAGGCGGGAAGCGGTTTGGGCGCCTTTTCGACCTGCACGAGGCACATGCGGCAGTTCGCCGCAATGGAAAGCTTCTTGTGGTAGCAGAAGTGCGGAATGTACGCACCTGCAGCCGCCGCAGCATCCATGACTGTGCTGCCATCACGGACCTGGACCTGCTTGCCGTCGATTTCGATCTCTAGCATGACGGGCTCACGTAGATTTGACTTCCGGCGTGCTGCACTTCCGGCGGCACGAGGCATCTCTTGTTTTCGATGTGATATTCGAACTCTGAGCCGAAGTGCTTGACGAAGCTCTGCACCGGCATGGACGCGGCATCGCCGAGCGCGCAGATGGTTCGTCCCATGATGTTCGATGTCACGGAGTTCAACAGGTCGAGGTCGTCGGGCCGTCCCAGGCCGTTCTCGATGCGGTGAACCACACGGTACAGCCATCCCGTACCTTCCCGACACGGGGTGCACTGACCGCAGGATTCCTCGAAGTAGAAGTACGACAGACGCTCCAGCGCCTTGACCATGCATGTCGTCTCATCCATCACGATGACCGCGCCCGACCCCAGCATCGACCCCGCTTTGGAGATGGAGTCATAGTCCATCGTGCAGTCCATCATCACCTGCCCCGGCACCACGGGAGCCGAGGAGCCGCCGGGAATGACGGCCTTGATCTTGCGCCCGCCGCGCATGCCGCCCGCCATCTCGAGCAACTCGGCGAACGGCGTCCCCAACGGGATCTCGTAATTGCCGGGCCGATTCACATGTCCGGACACGGAGAACAGCTTCATGCCACCGTTGTTCGGCTTGCCGAGGTTCAGGAACGCCTCGCCGCCCATGTTGATGATGAACGGGACGGAAGCGAAAGTCTCGGTGTTGTTGATCGTCGTCGGCTTTCCGTAAAGGCCGTAGCTGGCAGGGAACGGCGGCTTGAACCGAGGCTGCCCTTTCTTGCCTTCGATCGACTCCAGGAGCGCCGTCTCTTCGCCACAGATATACGCGCCATACCCGTGGTGCGCGAAAAGCTCGAAGGAGAAGTCGGATCCGAGAATGTTCTGTCCGATGAAGCCGGCGGCGCGGGCTTCGTCCAGCGCCGCTTCGAACCGGTTGTATACCTCGAAGATCTCGCCGTGGATGTAGTTATAACCACGCGCTGCGCCCATGGCGTAGGCGGCAATCGCCATGCCCTCGATCACCGAATGCGGGTTATAGCGCAGGATGTCGCGATCCTTGAAGGTCCCCGGTTCGCCCTCGTCGGAATTGCAGGCCAGATACTTATCGCCCGGAAAGGCGCGCGGCATGAAACTCCACTTCAGGCCGGTCGGGAAACCAGCGCCTCCCCTGCCGCGTAGCACCGAAGCCTTCAGCTCCGCGATGATCGCGTCCTGTGTGACCTTTTCGCTCAGGATCTTGCGCAGCGCCGCGTATCCCCCGCGTGCGACGTAATCCTGGAGCCGCCAGGTGCGGTCGCCGTCACAGCCGGCGAGGATCATTCCTTGCGTGCTCATTTCTTGTCCAGTTCGGCGAGCAGTTGGTCGATCTTGTCCGTGGTCATCCAGCTGCACATGTGGTGATTATTCACCAGCAGCACCGGAGCATCGCCGCAGGCCCCCATGCACTCGCCTTCCTTGAGCGTGAACTTGCCGTCCGGCGTGGTCTCATTGAAATCGATACCGAGCTTCTGCTTGACATAGTCGGCTGCGTGGACGCCACCCGACAACGCACATGGCAAGTTGGTGCAGACCGTGATCTTGTGACGCCCAACAGGCTCAAGATCGTACATGTTGTAGAAACTCGCGACTTCGTAGGCGGCTATCGCGGGCATGCCGAGATAACTGGCGACGAACTCGATCACGTCCTTACGCAGCCACCCTTTCTCGACCTGTGCGATACGCAGGGCGGCCATGACGGCGGATTGCTTCTGGTCCGCCGGATATTTCGCGACTTCGCGATCGATCTGTTGCAGCGATTCCTGGCTCAGCATTTCGTTTTAGTCTTCCGGGTTGCCGCCTGAAACTGAGGTTTTTCCGATTTCGCCTATCGGTCGATTTCACCGAACACGACATCCATGGTGCCAATAATGGCGACGACGTCGGCGATCATGTGGCCCCGTGCGATATCGTCCATCGCCGCGAGGTGAGCATATCCAGGCGCACGAAGCTTGAGTCGATACGGCTTGTTCGCCCCATCGGACACGGCGTACACGCCAAACTCACCCTTCGGATGCTCGACAGCCGCGTACACCTCGCCCTTCGGCACATGCATGCCCTCGGTGAACAACTTGAAGTGATGGATCAACTCTTCCATGTTCGACTTCATCTGCTCCCGCGGGGGCGGCGCGACTTTGTGATTGTCTGTAATCACCGGACCCGGGTTCTTGCGCAACCATTCGATGCACTGCTTCACGATACGATTGGATTGACGCATCTCCTCCATGCGGCAGAGATAACGGTCGTAGCAATCGCCGTTCTTGCCCACGGGAATATCGAAATCCATACGATCATAGACTTCATACGGCTGCTTCTTGCGCAGATCCCAAGCCACGCCTGAGCCGCGCAGCATGGCGCCACTGAAACCCCATGCCAGTGCCTGTTCGGGCGAAACGACGCCGATACCGACGGTACGCTGCTTCCAGATTCGGTTATCGGTCAGCAACGTCTCGTATTCATCGCAATACGTCGGGAACCGGTTGGTGAAATCCTCGAGGAAGTCGAGCAACGAACCCGACCGGGAGGAATTGAGCTCCGAAACGATCTTCGCATTGCGGAATTTGTTGACCTCGTACTGCGGCATGCGATCCGGCAGATCACGATAGACGCCACCGGGGCGATAGTAGGCCGCATGCATACGAGCGCCGGAAACCGCTTCGTACGCGTCCATGAGGTCTTCCCGCTCGCGGAAGGTATAGAGCACCATCGTCATCGCGCCGATATCCAGCGCGTGCGTGCCGATGTTGAGCAGGTGATTGAGAATGCGCGTGATCTCATCGAACATCACACGAATATATTGCGCACGCAGCGGCACTTCGAGACCGAGCAGTCGCTCGATTGCCATGCAATACGCATGTTCGTTGCACATCATCGACACATAGTCGAGACGGTCCATGTAAGGAACCGACTGCACCCACGTCCGTGTCTCGGCCAACTTCTCCGTTCCCCGGTGAAGCAGGCCGATATGAGGATCGGCACGCTCGACGACTTCGCCATCCAGTTCGAGAACGAGGCGCAGCACACCGTGCGCAGACGGATGCTGCGGGCCGAAGTTGATGGTGTAGTTACGGATTTCAGCCATGGCCGACGTCCCCGTAGTTATCCTCACGCACGATGCGAGGCGTATTCTCACGCGGCTCGATCGTGACTGGCTGATAAACAACCCTTCCCTGCTCCGGGTCGTAACGCATTTCTACATAACCCGAAACCGGAAAGTCTTTGCGGAAGGGATGTCCGACGAAGCCATAATCGGTCAGGATCCGGCGCAGATCGGGATGGCCGGCGTACATGATGCCGTACAGATCAAACGACTCACGCTCGTACCAGTTGGCACTTGGCCAGATCTCGACGACCGAATCGAGTACCGGAAATTCGTCGTCGTCTGCAAAAACCTTGAGGCGAGTGCGCCAGTTGTGCCTTACCGACAGCAGGTGCGCGCTAGAGGCGAACCTAAGGCCTTCCCACGCACCATTTCCGTACGCCGAGAAATCCACGCCGGAAATATCCATCAACTGCTCGAAATGAAGATCAGCATGATCGCGCAAGGTACGCGCGACAACCAGATAATCACTTGCTGCGACTTCGATCGTGACTTCACCGTGATCTGCCGTCAGTGATTTGAGCTTCTCACCGAGCACATCCTTCAAAGTCTGAATCAGGCGTTCAAGCTTTTGACTCATTTGAGGAGACACCTGTCAGCGCGCAATCGTATTGGTGCGCTTGATCTTGTTCTGCAACTGGATGATGCCGTACAGCAAGGCCTCAGCGGTCGGAGGACAGCCAGGCACATAGACATCGACCGGAACGATACGATCGCAACCGCGCACCACGGAATAGGAGTAGTGGTAGTAACCTCCGCCGTTCGCACACGACCCCATTGAGATCACCCACCGTGGCTCCGACATCTGGTCGTAAACCTTGCGCAGCGCAGGAGCCATCTTGTTACAGAGGGTGCCCGCAACGATCATGAGATCCGATTGACGAGGACTCGGCCGAAAGACGACGCCGAACCGGTCAAGGTCATACCGCGAACAGCCCGCGTGGATCATTTCTACCGCGCAACACGCGAGACCAAAAGTCATCGGCCAAAGCGAACCCGTACGCGTCCAGTTGATGACCGCATCCAGAGAGGTAGTGACGAACCCCTCGCGAAAGACGCCCTCAATGCTCATGCGTTACTCCCAGTCGAGCGCGCCGTTTTTCCACTCGACGATGTAGCCGATAACCAGAATGGTCAAAAAGACCAAAACCGAGCCGAAGACGAACATTGCATGTTGACCGGCCGCAATGAATTCCTGAAACACCGTCGCCCACGGAAAGAGGAAGGCGATTTCAAGATCGAAGAGAATGAACAGAATTGCGATGAGGTAATAACGAACGTCGAACTTCATCCGGGCGTCTTCAAACGCCTCGAAACCGCACTCGTACGGTGAGTTCTTTTCGCTATCAGGCCGGTAGGGGGCAAGAATACGGCCAAGGAGGACCGGGACAACGCCTACGCCGAGACCAACGAGAATGAACATCAAAACAGGAAAATAGTTTTCCAGCATGGCTCATTGACCCCCAATGATTAGCGACTTTACGTCGCATTATTTTTTTGCTTTGCGCTGCATGGAAACGCCCGCTTGCGCGGGCGCCATCCGTAATCTGGTGCCGACGGTGAGACTCGAACTCACACGGCTTTCGCCACTACCCCCTCAAGATAGCGTGTCTACCAATTTCACCACGTCGGCTTCAACGTTCGTTTAAGCGTGTGAATTATACGACGATTTGCGCGGTGCGCCAACACCCCGCCTGCCCGCTTACTTGGGGATCGCCTGCGCTTTCGAGTCATCGGCAGGCTGCACCGGCACGGCCGGAACCGAGTCCTGCGCGGGCTGCGCCGGGACGGCGTGCATGACGCTGGCAGGCGCGGCCGTGCGGTTGCTGGCGAGATAGCTCAGGCCGAGGCTGGTGAGAAAGAAAACGGTCGCGAGCACGGCAGTGGTACGACTCAAGAAGTTCGCAGAACCCGAAGAACCGAACAAGCTTCCCGACGCACCACTCCCAAACGCTGCGCCCATGTCGGCACCCTTGCCGTGCTGAACCAGAACCAGACCGATCACACCAAGGCCGACGAGGATGTGCACCGTTAGAACGATCGAAAAAGCGAGATTTGTCATTGCCAACCTTCAGAGAAAAAGAGGTAGATCCATTCAGGCGCGAGCCGCCGCGCGACAGATGGCCATGAAGTCTTCTGCGACGAGCGAGGCTCCACCGACAAGGGCACCGTCGACATGTTCGAGCCTGAACAGCTCAGACGCATTTTGCGGCTTCACGCTCCCACCGTAGAGAATGCGCAGCACCCCGACGTCGACGCCATGAGCAGCAAGCCAGCCTCGAATCTCCCCATGGACTTCACCAACCTGTGCGACGGAGGCCGAACGGCCAGTACCGATAGCCCAAACCGGCTCGTACGCGATGACGATCCGCGCCATTGCGGCAGGTTGCAGCGCATCGAGCACGGGAGCAAGTTGCCCGCCAAGCACATGCATGACTTGCCCCGCCTCACGCTCGGCGAGCGTCTCGCCAACGCAGACGATCGGCGTCAAACCAGCCGTAATCGCCGCCGCTGCCTTGCGCCCCACGGTCGCGCTGTCTTCATGAAACAGCGCCCGCCTCTCCGAGTGCCCGACAATGACGTAGCGGCAGTTGAAATCCTGCAGCATTCCGGCGCTGACTTCGCCGGTGTATGCGCCTGCAGGGAACTCACTCACGTCCTGGGCCCCCAAGGCGATGGAAGGAGCGCGCTGCTGGGCCTGTGCAAGATACGGGTACGGCACGCAGACCAGCATCTCGACACCGGAAACAGGCACGAATGCATCCAGCAGCAGGCGATTTGACGCCAGCCCGCCGTTCATCTTCCAGTTTCCGGCAACCAGTTTGTCCACGAAAGCGTCCGAGCCCTGAGCGTTAACCCGCGGAATTATAGGGGCTCGTAGCGCCCCTCGCAATTCGCACGACTCGACCGCCCTCGGACAAGGCGGACGAGATGCCGGAATTGCGGGCGGTCGGACGGGCGATCGCTATCGTGACGGCTCGCCGTGACAACGCAAGCGGACCTTCTTCCCTGCAGGGCCCGGCGCAGGATCGAGCCGGACTGGCCCAACCTTTCAACCGAAGCGGCCAGTGATGTAATCCTCGGTCGCCTTCTTCTTCGGTTTGAGGAAGAGCTCGTCGGTAAGGCCGAACTCCACCATCTCGCCCAGATACATGTAGGCGGTGTAGTCCGAGATGCGAGCGGCCTGCTGCATGTTGTGAGTCACGATGACGATCGTGAACTCCTTCTTGAGTTCGTCGACCAGCTCCTCGATACGGGAGGTGGAGATCGGATCCAGCGCCGAAGTCGGCTCGTCGAGAAGAATCACCTCCGGCTTCACCGCAATGCCTCGCGCGATGCACAGGCGCTGCTGCTGCCCACCGGACAGGCTCATACCGCTCTGACTGAGCTTGTTCTTCACCTCATCCCACAACGCCGCCTTGCGCAGCGCCCATTCGACCCGCTCGTCCATCTGGCTCACGGACAGCTTCTCGTGCAACCGCACGCCGAAGGCAATGTTCTCGTAGATCGACATCGGAAATGGCGTCGGCTTCTGAAACACCATACCGATCTTCGCGCGCAGCACGCTCACGTCCACGCCGGGGTCCAGCAGGTTGCGGCCGTCGAACAGCAACTGCCCTTCGGCACGCTGCTCCGGATACAGGTCGTACATGCGGTTGATGGTCCGCAGCAAGGTCGACTTCCCGCAACCCGAGGGGCCGATGAAAGCCGTCACCTTGTGCCGAGCCATCTTGAAATTGACGTTCTTCAGCGCATGGAACTTGCCGTAATAGAAATTGAAATCCTTGAATTCGATCTGCGCGTCAGTGATTTCCATATTCACTCCGGATCGCGTCCACGAAGCGGAGCGCGATCCTTACTCATCAGTTGATCTTTTCAGCCCGGAGGAAGACGCGGGCGACGACGTTCAGGGCGAGCACGCCGAGCGTGATCAGGAAAACACCTGCCCATGCAAGCTGCTGCCAGTTGTTGAACGGGCTCATTGCAAACTTGAAGATTGTCACCGGTAGGTTCGCCATCGGCTCGTTCATGTCGAGCGACCAGAACTGGTTGGACAGCGCGGTGAAAAGCAGCGGGGCGGTCTCGCCGGCGATGCGCGCGACGGCCAGCAGCACCCCGGTGACCACCCCGGAGCGGGCGGCCCGGAGCGTCACCTTGGAAATGACGACGCTCTTGGGCGCACCGAGTGCGAACGCCGCCTCACGAAGGGTATTCGGAATCAGTTGCAACATGTTCTCGGTAGTCCTCACCACAACGGGCAGGACGATCAGTGCAAGGGCGATGACGCCAGACCACGCCGAGAACTTGCCGGTCTGCGCCACCACCGCGGCATAGACGAACAGCCCGATGACGATCGAAGGGGCCGAAAGGAGCAAATCGTTGATGAACCGAGTCAGTTTGCCGAGAATGGAGAACCTTCCATATTCTGCAAGGTAGATCCCCGCAAGGATACCAACTGGCGTGCCGATCAGGGTCGCCAAGGCGACCAGGATCAGGCTACCGACGATCGCATTCGACAGGCCGCCCACCTCGTCGCCAGGCGGCGGCGTCATCTGGGTGAGAAGACTGATCGACAACCCCGAAACACCCAGTTCGAAGACGGTCCACAGGATCCAGGCAAGCCAGAAGAGGCCGAACAGCATTGCCGACAACGACAGCGTCAGCGCGACCTTGTTGGTCAATTTGCGTTTGGTGAGCAGATTCATGATTCGCCCCTCTCAGCTCCGCGTACCTTCGCCCTTGGCGAGCCGAAGCAACAGGAGTTTCGACACGACGAGAACAGCGAGCGTGATCACGAACAGGATCAAGCCGAGCTCCATCAGCGACGAAGTGTGCAGGCCAGGGTCCGCTTCAGCGAACTCGTTGGCCAGAGCGGACGTGATGCTGTTGCCCGGAGCGAAGAGCGAGACTGAACTGAGGAAGTTGGTGTTGCCGATGACGAAGGTCACCGCCATCGTTTCGCCGAGCGCTCGCCCGAGACCCAGCATCACCCCACCGATCACGCCCGTCCGCGTGTAGGGAAGCACGACGTTCCACATCACTTCCCACGTCGTACAGCCGACCCCGTACGCCGACTCCTTGAGCATCGGTGGCGTCACTTCAAAAACGTCACGCATCACGGATGCGATGTACGGAATGATCATGACCGCCAGGATGATGCCCGCCGCCAGCAAGCCGATGCCAAGAGGCGCCCCTTCGAAAAGCAAGCCGATGAGAGGCAACTTGCCCAGCGTGGCCTGCAATGCGGGCTGCACGTACGTTGCGAAGATCGGGGCAAAGACGAGCAGGCCCCACATCCCGTACACGATGCTCGGAATGGCAGCAAGCAGCTCGATTGCGGTACCCAGAGGACGACGCAGCCAGGCCGGCGACAATTCGGTCAGAAACAAGGCGATGCCGAAACTGATCGGAACGGCAATGAGCAGCGCGATGATCGAAGTAACGACGGTTCCATAGATCGGGATGAGCGCGCCGAACTTCTCCATCGGCGGGTTCCAGTCCGTCGAAAACAGGAAACCGATGCCGAAGGCCTGCACGCTCGGCCATGACGCGTAGGTCAGCGCGATGATGATGCCGGCGAGCAGGATCAGCGTCAGCACGGCGAACGATCGCGCAGTGCCAGCGAAGAGCACATCGCTGAACCGCTTGAACCGCGACACCGTGAATTGGTTCTGTCCCATTGTCACACCCGACAGCACGGCTTCACTGCCGCCACCCGTGTAAAGAGGGTTGCCGGGAGCCTCGAAGGCCCCCGGCTGCTGATTTGGCTGAGCCACAGCAAGACCTTATTTGCCGGTACGAACAGCCTTGCCCGAAGAATCCTTGATATGAGCCCAGGACGATTCGATGAGCTTCACCGTGGCGTCAGGCAGCGGCACATAGTCAAGCTCCTCCGCCATCTTGTCGCCATTGGCATAAGCCCAATCGAAGAACTTGAGCACGTTCGCACCCTGCTCAGGCTTGTCCTGGACCTGATGCATGAGAATGAAAGTGGCGCTGGTGATCGGCCAGGACGCCTTGCCCGACTGGTTCGTCAGAATCTCGTAGAAGGCGGACTTGCTCCAGTCGGCACCGGCGGATGCCGCTGCGAAAGCGTCGTCGCTCGGGGCGACGAATTGGCCATCCTTGTTCTGCAGCAGCGCATGCGCCAGCTTGTTCTGCTTGGCATAGGCATATTCCACATAGCCGATCGCACCGGGCAGGCGCTGAACGAAGGCGGACACCCCTTCATTCCCCTTGCCGCCAAGCCCGACCGGCCATTGCACCGCCGCGCCTTCGCCGATCTTTTCCTTCCACTCGGCCGACACCTTCGAAAGGTAGTTCGTGAACACGAACGTGGTGCCGGAACCATCGGCGCGGCGCACAACGCCGATCGGCTGATCGGGGAGCGACAAGCCAGGGTTCAGGTCGGCAATCGCCTTGTCGTTCCACTTCGCAATCTTGCCCTGATAGATCTCGGCGAGCACCGGCCCCGTGAGCTTGAGTTCGCCAGCCTTGATGCCTGGCAAATTCACTACGGGCACAACGCCGCCGATCACCGTCGGAAACTGCTGCAGCCCGGCCTTGCTGAGTTCCTCCGGCTTGAGTGGCATGTCGGATGCACCGAAATCGACCGTCTTTGCAGTGATCTGGCGAATACCCCCACTCGAGCCGATGGACTGGTAGTTCACCTTCTTGCCAGTAGCCTTCTGATACGCATCAGCCCACTTTGCATAAATCGGTGCCGGGAAGGACGCGCCAGCGCCAGTGATGTCGGCTGCCTGCGCCTGAAGGCTGAACAGGACGGAGCAAACGGATGCAAGGGCAAACTTCTTCGAGATCGCGAAACGGTGCATGACTACCTCTGCTTTGAAAACCGAAAGCGCACAGTACCAAGGCTATGTTACAGCCACATTTCATGTCATGAAGCACCGTCTCGACAACCAAGCTGCCGATCCCGCCTGCGTTCCGGACGGGAAGCACACCACGGCGCCGAGCCGTGCCCAAGCAGAGGCACGCCTATCAGGCGACTGCTTCCTGCACGGCATCCGCAATCTGGCGCGCAAGGCGCTCGACCAGCTCTCCGTCGCGCCCCTCGACCATGACCCGCAGCAGGGGCTCGGTGCCCGAGGGTCGAAGGAGGACCCTGCCGTCGTTCCCCAATGCGGCGTCGGCGTTTGCCTGCGCGGCCGCGATGCTCTGGTCCGCGCGCCAGTCGAACCCCGCCGGCAGGCGCACATTCACCAGTTTCTGCGGATAGAAGGTCAGATCAGAACAGGCCTCCGCCAGCGTACGGCCGTGCTGCTTGAGCGCCGCAAGCACCTGGAGCGCCGACACGATGCCATCTCCTGTCGAATGCCTGTCCAGACAGATGATATGGCCGGAGTTTTCGCCGCCCAGCTTCCATCCCCGATCGTGCAGCATCTCGAGCACATAGCGATCTCCCACTTTTGCCCGCGCGAACGGCACGCCGAGACGTCCGATCGCGTGCTCGAAGCCGAGATTGCTCATGAGCGTGCCGATGACGCCGTCCAGTCGTCCTTCAGCTTTCCGCGCCGCGGCGATCACATAGATGAGTTTGTCACCGTCGTAAACCTCGCCGTTCCGGTCCACCATGATCAGACGATCACCATCGCCGTCGAGTGCAATACCGATATCGGCACCGTTGGCCAGGACCGCCTGGCGCAGGAATTCGGGACGGGTCGCGCCCACGCCGTCATTGATATTGAGCCCGTTGGGCTCTACGCCCACGGCCACCACGTCAGCCCCGAGTTCGTGAAAGACGCGTGGCGCAATGTGATACGCCGCCCCATGGGCACAGTCCAGTGCGAGGCGCAGGCCGCGCAGATCCATCTCGTTCGGGAACGTGCTCTTGCAGAACTCGATGTAACGCCCCGCTGCGTCATCGATGCGGCGGGCGCGGCCAAGCTGTGCCGAGTCGACGCAGCCCATTGGCTTGTCGAGGCGCTCCTCGATTTCGGCTTCCATCGCGTCAGGAAGCTTCGCCCCGCCTGCCGAAAAGAATTTGATTCCGTTGTCGTAAAAGGGGTTGTGCGACGCAGAGATCACCACTCCCGCCTGAAGCCGCAATGCGCGCGTGAGGTAGGCAACTGCTGGCGTGGGAATGGGCCCGGCCAGCATCACGTCCACGCCGGCCGCCGCGAAACCGGCTTCGAGCGAGGCCTCGAGCAGGTAGCCGGAAATACGCGTGTCCTTGCCGATGAGCACCGCCGGGCGCTCACCGGCGGGCAGCTTCTCGCGCGCCACCAGCGTCACACCTGCGGCATAACCCAGGCGCATCACGAAATCCGGCGTGATCGGCGCCTCACCCACACGCCCCCTCACCCCATCCGTACCAAAATACTTGCGACCCATCGCACGTTCCGAGCAAAGAAAAGCAGATTATGACACCGCTTGCCAGAGGCGGAGCGCATCACGGGTCGCACCGACATCATGGACCCGAACGATGGCCGCACCGCGCTGCACGGCGATCAGCGCCGCCACCACACTCGCTACCACGCGCTGCTCGACCGGCCTTCCGGTCACGCTCCCCAGCATGGACTTCCGTGACAGCCCTGCCAGCACCGGCAGGCCATCCCGGCCAAGGCGGGCGAGTTCGCGCAGGAGCATGAAGTTGTGCTCGACCGTCTTCCCGAAGCCAAACCCCGGGTCGAGTACGATACGGTCGCGCGACACGCCAGCCGCTTCCAGCGCCCGAACTCGGCCATCCAGGTAAGCCGCGACATCCTCGACGACGTCGGTGTACTGCGGATTGCGCTGCATGGTGCGCGGTTCGCCCTGCATGTGCATCACGCACAGTCCAGCCGAGCTTTTTGCCACCGCCTCGATCGCACCTTCGGCGTTGAAGGCGTTGATGTCGTTGATCATGTCGGCCCCGGCTTCGATGGCGGCCCGCATCACCGCGGGCTTGAGCGTGTCGATGGAAAGGGGCACCCGCAGGCTGTGCAGACGCTCGACACAGCGCACCACGCGTTCCAGTTCCTGCTCCTCGGGCACCGGATCCGAGCCTGGGCGGGAAGACTCGGCGCCGATGTCCAGCATGTCTGCCCCCTCCTCCAGCGCGATTTCGGCCCGCCGCATCATCCGGTCAAGATCGCCGTGTGTGCCGTCCCCCGTGAAGGAGTCGTCAGTCAGGTTCACGATGGCCATCACTTTCGGCTGCGCGAGATCCAGCACGAAACGTCCGCATTGAAGTTTGCTCATTTCTTGTTCCTGTAAATGAAATGGGCCGGTCGCCCGGCCCATGCATAGTTTGTCACGCGGCAGCGCAGGATCAGGCTGCCGGCGCGGGCGCGGTCGGCGCCGAACCCGGAGAGTCGTCCTTGGAGCGGCTGACCGGCACCGCTGCGGGCTTGGGCGCGCGCGGCGGCCTGCCTTCCATGATGTCGTTGATCTGATCGGCGTCGATCGTCTCCCACTCGAGCAGGGCGTGCGTCATCGCTTCAACCTTGTCGCGATTCTCCTGCAACAGACGACGTGCCAGTGCATATTGCTGATCGATGATGCGTCGGATTTCCGCATCCACCTTCTGCATCGTCGCCTCCGACACGTTGCGGTGAGTCGTCACCTGGCGACCAAGAAAGATCTCGCCTTCCTCCTCGCCGTAGACCATGGGCCCGAGGCTGTCGGACATGCCCCACTGGGTGACCATCCGCCTCGCCAGGTCCGTTGCGCGCTGGAAGTCATTGGACGCACCCGTCGTCATCTGCTGCATGAAGATTTCTTCAGCGATGCGGCCACCGAACAGCACCGTGATGGTCTGCAACAGTCGGTCGCGGTCCTGGCTGTACCTGTCTTCTGTGGGCAACTGCATCGTCACGCCGAGCGCCCGGCCACGCGGGATGATCGTGACCTTGTGCACAGGGTCGGTCTTGTCGAGCAGGCGCGCCACCACGGCGTGACCCGACTCGTGATACGCCGTGTTGCGACGCTCCTCTTCCGGCATCACCACCGACCGGCGCTCGGCGCCCATCATGATCTTGTCCTTGGCGCGCTCGAAGTCCTCCATGTCCACCAGGCGCTTGTTGGCGCGCGCTGCGAAGAGCGCCGCCTCGTTCACAAGGTTGGCGAGGTCGGCACCGGCAAACCCGGGCGTGCCGCGCGCCAGCACCTGCGCATCCACGTCGGGCGCGATGGGCACCTTGCGCATGTGCACCTTGAGGATCTGCTCGCGGCCGCGGATGTCGGGCAACGCGACAACCACCTGGCGGTCGAAGCGCCCCGGACGCAGCAGCGCCGGATCAAGCACGTCGGGCCGGTTGGTCGCCGCAATCACGATGACGCCCGTCTGGCCTTCGAAGCCGTCCATCTCCACCAGCAACTGGTTCAACGTCTGTTCGCGCTCGTCGTTGCCGCCACCCAGCCCCGCGCCGCGCTGCCGGCCCACCGCATCGATCTCGTCGATGAAGATGATGCAGGGCGCGTGCTTCTTGGCCTGCTCGAACATGTCGCGAACACGTGCCGCTCCAACGCCGACGAACATCTCGACGAAATCGGAACCCGAGATGGAGAAGAAGGGCACCTTGGCTTCACCTGCGATCGCCTTCGCAAGCAGCGTCTTGCCCGTTCCCGGCGAGCCGACCATCAGCACGCCCTTGGGAATGCGACCACCGAGTTTCTGGAACTTGGAGGGATCACGCAGGAACTCGACGAGTTCGAAGACTTCCTCCTTGGCCTCATCGCAACCCGCGACGTCCGCAAAGGTGACCGAGTTCGCCGATTCGTCCAGCATGCGCGCCTTGCTCTTGCCGAACGAGAACGCGCCACCCTTGCCTCCGCCCTGCATCTGACGCATGAAGAAGACCCAGACGCCGATCAACAGCAGCATCGGGAACCACGAAACGAAGATGTTGGCGAGGAAGGACTGCTCCTCCTCCGGTTTGCTGGCGTTCACCGCAACACCGTAACGCATCAGGTCGGACACCATCCAGATATCCTGCACGCCCGGCGTGTACACAGTGATCGAGCGGCCCTCCTGCGTGGTGGCCTTCAGCACGCGGCCATCCACCGTTGCCTTGGCGATCCGACCCGCCTTGGCCTCCTCCATGAACTGCGAGTACTCCATGGTGTTCGGTGGCGTCTGGCGGGCGTTGAACTGGTTGAACACGGTCATCAGCACGACACCGATCACCATCCAGATCGCAAGATTCTTCAGAAGATTGTTCAAAGCACTCTACCCCAGGAGCCCGGTCTCGGGCATACGCGTAATTGATTCATTCTAGAGGCGAACGTTCCCACGGGCAAACCAATGGCCGCCATTGCGCGGCTCAATGATGCCGTTCGTCAACGCTGCCGCACGCCCTTGCCGAGGAGGTAAACCTCCGCGCTGCGATCACGCGACGCCTTGGGCTTACGCACCTGCACGCTACTGAAGACCCCTTCCATCGCCTTGCGGAACTCCATGAATCCCTCCCCCTGGAAGACCTTCACGACGAACTGGCCCGAAGGTTTCAGATGCTGTGCAGCAAAATCGAGGGCGAGTTCGCACAGGTGGATGGACCGCGCCTGATCGACGGTCGCGACTCCCGAGAGGTTGGGCGCCATGTCCGACAGAACCGCATCGACGCGGGCGCCCGCGAGCCGCCGTTCCAGCTCGGCGAGCACTGTATCCTCGGTGAAGTCGCCCTGGAGGAAATCGACACCTGCAATTGCTTCCACCGGAAGGATGTCAAGCGCGAACACGCGGCCCGACGCACCGCAGCGCTTGACCGCCACCTGACACCACGACCCCGGCGCGGCGCCGAGATCGACGACGACGGCGCCAGGCCGCAACAGGCGATCGCGATCATCGATCTCGATCAGCTTGTATGCCGCGCGCGCGCGGTAACCATCCGCCTGCGCGCGCTGCACGTAGGGGTCATTGACGTGCTCATGCAACCACGCCTTGCTGGTCTTGTTTCGTTTCATCACGCCAATCGGAGTAGAATCCCTGCCCCACCGAAGTCAAGAAGTCGAGAAAAATCAATGATTGAGCTTACGCCCGCCCAGAGACGCGAACTGCGTGCAAAGGCACACCACCTGAATCCGGTCGTCACCATTGCGGGCAATGGACTCACGCCCTCTGTCCTGGCCGAAGTGGAACGCTCGCTTCAGGTCCACGAACTGATCAAGGTTCGCGTGCAGGGCGCGGAACGCGATGTGCGCGAATCCCTCATGCAGGACCTATGTGGTGCGCTCGACGCCGCCGCAGTCCAGCATATCGGCAACATCCTCGTCGTCTGGCGCCAGCGTCGCGAAGAGGAGAAATCGGCAACGGAAAATACCGCGAGCCGCCCGGCGAAGGCCGCCACAGCGAAATCGGCCGCCGCCTTCGCGGCGGCTGCGCGACGCGCAGCGCTGGCCAAAGCCTCGGCGGAATCCCGGCGTTCCCCAGCCCGCACCCCCAGCGCCCGTGTCCGCGGCAGCGGGCGGGGTCGCTGAGTCAAACGCACCCTGCTCCGCGGCGCAGGAGCGGGGCAAGGGTCACTGTTCGCTACCTGAGCGTCCTCCTGAGCGAGAACACCAACAAGATTCCGAGCAGGCTCTGGATCAGATAGAGGACGCTGGAAATGCCGTGCCAGGTGGCGAAGCGGCCCCGCATCACCGTGCTCATCACGTCGCGCGGCCACGCGCTCGCCTTCAGCTCGGCCATCAAGGGCTGAATGCCGAACTGTCCCGCCGCAATCAGCGCCAGGATGGCGACCAGCAGCCAGAAAAGGCCGCTGCGGAAAACGGCCCAGCCCGCCCGCAACGCGGCAAACACCATCAGGTAGAGCGCGCTGCCGAGGCCGAACCAGCCGACGAAGTCGAACAGCCGACCTGCCACCCTGCCCGCGAGCACCCGGTCGGACAGCATGTCGAACAAGACTGGCGCGACGAGATATCCCACCGCCCACATTCCGCCGACCCAGAGGGTGACGACGACGAGCGCGAGATGCTCGGCAAGGCGGTTCAGCATCGCTCAAACGTAGCGAACGTCGATGATCTCGTACTCGCGGACGCCGCCGGGAGCCTGCACCTCGGCGATGTCGCCGGCGTACTTGCCGATCAGCGCGCGCGCAATCGGCGAGCTGATCGAGATCTTGTTCGCCTTGATGTCCGCCTCGTCCTCTCCGACGATCTGATAGACGACGACCTGCCCTGAATCCATGTCTTCGAGCTCGACGGTGGAGCCAAACACGCAACGGCCGTCCGCATCAAGCAGTTTGGGGTCGATGATCTGGGCGTGAGCGAGCTTGCCCTCGACCTCCATGATCCGGCCCTCTATGAACCCTTGGCGCTCCTTGGCTGCGTCGTACTCGGCATTCTCGGACAGGTCACCGTGCGAGCGCGCCTCGGCGATCGCGGCGATCACGTTCGGGCGGTCAACCGTCTTCAGACGATGCAGTTCCTCGCGCAGCCGCTCTGCGCCATTAACCGTAAGCGGAGTCTTGTTCATGCTGCCTGATTCAGTTCGGCGTGCAGGGACTGCACGGAGTAGACCTCGATGCCGTCGGCCAGGCTGCGCATGCCCATGCAGGCAGCGCGCGCGCCTTCGATCGTCGTGAACACCGTCACCTTGGCGGCGAGCGCGCTGGTGCGGATGGAGCGGGAGTCGGTGATCGCCTGGCGCTTTTCCTCGACCGTGTTGATCACGAGTGCGATTTCCTCGTTCTTTATCATGTCGACGATGTGCGGCCGCCCCTCGTTGACCTTGTTGACCACGGCAACCGGGACGCCAGCCGCCTCGATCACTGAGGCCGTGCCGCGTGTCGCGACGAGGGAGAATCCCAGCTCGTGAAGCTCCTTCGCGACCTCCACAGCAGCAGGACGATCGGACGCCTTGACACTGATGAAGGCCGTCCCGCTCCGCGGCAGACGTACACCAGCCGCAACCTGGCTCTTCACGAAGGCCTCGGCAAAACTGCGGCCCACGCCCATGACTTCGCCAGTCGACTTCATCTCGGGACCGAGGATGGTGTCGACACCCGGGAATTTGACGAACGGGAACACTGCCTCCTTCACCGAGTAGTAAGGGGGCACGATTTCGCCCGTGACGCCCTGGCTGGCCAGGCTCTGTCCGGCCATGCAGCGCGCGGCGACCTTCGCCAGCGGCAGCGAGCAGGCCTTGGACACGAAGGGCACCGTGCGCGAGGCGCGGGGGTTCACTTCAAGCACATAGACGACGGCATTCTCGCCCTCGCCCTGGATGGCAAACTGCACGTTCATGAGGCCCACGACGTTGAGCGCACGTGCCATCGCCTCCGTCTGGCGGCGCAGTTCGTCCTGCAACTTGGGCGTGAGCGTATAGGGCGGCAGCGAGCACGCCGAATCGCCCGAATGCACACCGGCCTGCTCGATGTGCTCCATGATGCCGCCGATGATCACCTGCTTGCCGTCGGACAAGGCATCGACGTCGATTTCGGTGGCATCGTTCAGGAAGCGATCGAGCAACACGGGGGATTCGTTCGATACCTTGACCGCCTCGCGCATGTAGCGCTCGAGGTCCTTCTGCTCGTGCACAATCTCCATCGCCCGCCCGCCCAGCACATACGAAGGACGCACCACCAGCGGGTAACCGATCTCCGCCGCCAGGCGGACCGCCTCTTCCGGCGTACGCGCAGTGCGGTTGGGCGGCTGCTTGAGACCGAGGTCGGTGAGCAGCTTCTGGAAGCGCTCGCGGTCCTCCGCGGCATCGATCATGTCCGGACTGGTGCCGATGATCGGCACTCCGTTCGCTTCGAGCGCCTTGGCACGCTTGAGCGGCGTCTGACCGCCGAACTGCACGATCACGCCCACCGGCTTCTCGATATGAACGATCTCGAGGATGTCCTCCAGCGTGATCGGCTCGAAATACAGGCGGTCGGATGTGTCGTAGTCGGTAGACACGGTTTCCGGGTTGCAGTTGACCATGATGGTCTCGTAGCCGTCCTCGCGCAGCGCGAGCGCGGCATGGACGCAGCAATAGTCGAACTCGATCCCCTGGCCGATTCGGTTCGGACCGCCGCCCAGCACCATGATCTTCTTCTTGTCGCTAGGCTGCGCCTCGCACTCCTCCTCGTAGGAGGAATACATGTAGGCGGTCGAGGTCGAAAATTCCGCGGCGCAGGTATCGACACGCTTGTACACCGGACGTACGCCGAGCGTATGGCGATGCAGGCGCACCGCCGTCTCGTCGGCACCCAGCAGCCTGGCGATGCGACGGTCGGAAAAACCCTTGCGCTTGAGCTCGCGCATCTGGGCAGCCTGGATCGCCTTCAGCGAACGCCCGACGAGCGACTTCTCGGTGAGGATGATGTCCTCGATCTGGGCGAGGAACCACGGGTCGATCTTCGTCAGGTTGTACACCTGCTCCAGGCTCATGCCCTCGCGGAAGCCCTGGCCCACATACCAGATGCGCTGCGGCCCGGGACTGGCGAGTTCGCGCTCCAGATCCTCCGAATCGGCTTCGATCTCGTCCAGACCGTAGACCCCAACTTCGAGGCCGCGCAGCGCCTTCTGGAACGATTCCTGGAAAGTGCGCCCCATCGCCATGACTTCGCCCACCGACTTCATCTGCGTGGTCAGGCGATCGTTGGCCTGCGGAAACTTCTCGAAGGCGAAGCGCGGGATCTTGGTGACGACATAGTCGATCGAGGGTTCGAACGATGCCGGCGTCGCACCGCCGGTGATGTCGTTCTTGAGCTCATCCAGCGTGTAACCCACTGCCAGCTTGGCCGCCACCTTGGCGATCGGGAAACCGGTCGCCTTGGAGGCCAGCGCGGACGAACGCGACACGCGCGGATTCATCTCGATGACGATCATGCGACCGTCCTTGGGGTTGATGGCGAACTGGACGTTCGAGCCCCCGGTATCCACCCCGATCTCGCGCAGCACCGCGATCGAGGCGTTGCGCATGATCTGGTATTCCTTGTCGGTCAGCGTCTGGCTCGGAGCGACGGTGATGGAGTCTCCGGTATGCACGCCCATCGGGTCGAGGTTCTCGATCGAGCATACGATGATGCAGTTGTCCGCCTTGTCGCGGACGACTTCCATCTCGTATTCCTTCCAGCCGAGGAGCGATTCCTCGATCAGCAGCTCGTTGGTCGGGCTCGCTTCGAGACCGCGCTTGCAGATCTCGTGGAACTCTTCCATGTTGTACGCGATGCCGCCGCCGCTGCCACCGAGCGTGAAGCTCGGGCGGATGATGACGGGGAAGCCGATACCCCCCTGCACCTGCAGCGCCTCTTCCATGCTGTGGGCGATGCCGGAGCGCGCCGAACCGAGGCCGATCTTGGTCATCGCCTCCTTGAACTTCAGGCGGTCCTCCGCCTTGTCGATCGCCTCCTCGGAAGCGCCGATCAGTTCCACGCCGTACTTCTCGAGCACGCCATTGTGCGCCAGGTCGAGCGCACAGTTGAGCGCGGTCTGTCCGCCCATCGTCGGCAGCAGCGCGTCGGGACGTTCCTTCGCGATGATGCGCTCGACAACCTGCCAGGTGATCGGCTCGATGTACGTGACATCGGCCGTGCCAGGATCGGTCATGATCGTGGCCGGGTTCGAATTGACCAGGATGACCTTGTAACCTTCCTCGCGCAGGGCCTTGCAGGCCTGGGCGCCCGAATAATCGAATTCGCAGGCCTGGCCGATGATGATCGGGCCTGCGCCGATGATCAGGATGCTCTTTATGTCGGTACGTTTCGGCATCGTCTTGCCTCAGTGATTCCTTGAGCCGGCATCGTGTGCCGGCGTCGAACAGTGACGGCAGGCGGTAGCCTGCCGGAACGCCGGATTACCCAGCCGCTTCCATCAAGCCGATGAAGCGGTCGAAAAGGTAGGCCACGTCGTGCGGCCCCGGACTCGCTTCCGGATGCCCCTGGAACGAGAATGCCGGCGCATCGGTGCGCGCCAATCCCTGGTTCGAACCATCGAACAGGGATTGATGCGTCACCCGCAGGTTGGCCGGCATCGTCGAGGGGTCGACGGCAAAGCCGTGGTTCTGGCTGGTGATCAGCACCTGACCGCTGTCGAGGTCCTTGACCGGGTGGTTGGCCCCGTGATGGCCGAACTTCATCTTCATCGTCCTGGCACCGGAGGCGAGCGCGAGCAACTGATGTCCCAGGCAGATGCCGAACGTGGGCACGCGCGCGTCGATGAAGCCGCGGATCGCATCGATCGCGTAGTCGCAGGGTTCAGGGTCACCGGGGCCATTCGACAGGAACACGCCGTCCGGTTTCATCGCCAGCACTTCGGCGGCCGGGGTCTGAGCGGGCACCACCGTCAAGCGGCAGCCACGCTCCGCGAGCATGCGCAGGATGTTGAACTTCACACCGAAGTCGTAGGCGACCACGTGGAAGCGGGGCTGTGCCTGCTTGCCGTATCCACGCCCCAGTGCCCATTCGGTCTCGGCCCAGTCATAAGCCTCCTCGGTGCAGACGACCTTGGCGAGATCCATGCCTGCGAGACCGGGAAAACCTCGTGCAGCCGCAATGGCCGCCTCGGCATCTAGCGCGCCGGGTTCCGCCGCGGTCACGATGCAACCAGCCTGCGTGCCCTTCTCGCGCAGCACGCGGGTGAGCCTGCGGGTGTCGATGCCGGCGATGGCGACGACGTTCTCCGCACGGAGGTAAGCGTCCAGTCGCTGATCCATGCGGAAGTTGGACGGCAGAAGCGGAAGATCACGGATCACGAGCCCGGCCGCATGCACGCGCGTCGATTCGACGTCCTCGCGGTTGACGCCGGTATTGCCGATATGCGGGTAGGTCAGCGTGACGATCTGGCGCGAGTAGCTCGGGTCGGTCAGGATTTCCTGATAACCCGACATCGAGGTATTGAAGACCACTTCGCCGACCGTGCTGCCGACCGCGCCGATGCCCTTGCCGTAGAACACCGTCCCATCGGCGAGCGCTAGAAGGGCGGGAAGGGATGCACTCACAAGAAACTCCTGAAGTCAGCCAGAAATCAAGGCCCGCGCATTGATGCTGCGCCCAGAGCCTGCAAAAAAGCGGGACGAGCCGGTAGGCGCGATCCCGCTGTCTAGATTGCAAGATTCTACTTTTTTCGGCTCCCCAAGGCAATGCGAGGCCGCCGCCGGCAGTTGGCGCGGCGCGATTCGCACCATGTTTCAGCGCAGGCCGAGAATGTCCTGCATGTCGAACAGTCCCGCCCCCCGGCCAGCGAGGAAGCGCGCCGCTCTCAAGGCCCCCAGCGCGTAGGGCATGCGGCTGCCCGATTTGTGCGTGATCTCGATGCGTTCGCCGATTCCGGCGAAGAGAACGGTGTGATCGCCGACGATGTCGCCACCGCGGATCGTCGAAAAGCCGATGGTTTCAGCCTTGCGCTCGCCGGTCACCCCCTCGCGACCATAGATTGCACAGGCGTCGAGATCACGCCCCAGTTCGCGCGCGACGACTTCGCCCATGCGCAGCGCGGTACCCGAAGGGGCGTCGACCTTGAAACGGTGATGTGCCTCGATCACCTCGACGTCGTAGCCTTCATTGAGTATGCGTGCCGCCACTTCCAGCAGCTTGAACACCGCATTCACACCCACGGCCATGTTCGGCGCGAAGACCACCGGAATCTGCTTTGCCGCCTCGGCGATTGCCGCCTTTCCGGCGGCATCGAAGCCCGTGGTGCCTATCACCATCGCCTTTCCGAGTTCCCGCGCCAGCGCCAGATGTGCAAGCGTTCCTTCCGGCCGGGTGAAATCGATCACGCAGTCGGCAGCGGCAATCGCGGCGCGGGCATCGCCCACGATGGTCACGCCGCAGTGCGCCCCCAGAAGCTCGCCGGCATCGCGCCCGATGCACGGGCTCCCGGGACGGTCGAACGCGGAACCGATCTCGATTCCCTCTTCCTTGAGGGCGGCTTCGATCAGCATGCGCCCCATGCGGCCGGCCGCGCCGGCGATGGCCAAACGGATAACGCTCATCTTTCAATTCCTGATGGGCCGATGGACCGGCCCGCAGGGCGCGCCGTCATCGAAAGAAATCACTTCTGTGGTGCTGCCGGTACCTCTACGACGCGACTCCGCTCGCTGCGTCCGCCTTCGCTCGCAGCCTGAGCGTCGCCAGCCTTCACGTCCCCCTCGATGCGATCGAGCTTGTCATCGACGAAAAACACCGAGACGACCCGCTGCTGCGGCTCGCCGCGGCCGGGTTTGAACCGGTAGACGTAGTCCCAGCGGTCACCACGGAAAGCATCGACCACCAGCGGCGTCCCCAGGACGAAGCGCACCTGTTCGCGGGTCATGCCCTTCTTGAGCTGGGCGATCATGTCCTGGTCGACATAGTTGCCCTGGCGAACATCGATCTTGTAGGGATTGACCTTGCTCACGATGGAGTCGAAGGAGCAGCCGGCAAGCAGGCTTGCGGCGACGAGCGCCGGTAACAGGATGGGACGCATTTAGGAGTCGGATCGAAGGCACCCGCCAGGGAGCGCCGGTTCTCATTGGGGGGCAAAAAATATAACATAGGACTGCCTGGCCTTAGACCGGGCCTCACAATTCCTCGCGCACGCCCCGACTGCGCGTCACTTCGGCACTCGTACAGGCAACCATGTCAGAGAATTCCAAGAGCCTGAAAAGCATAGGCCTGAAGGCAACCTACCCACGTCTCAAAATTCTCGACCTGTTCCAGAGCGCGGAACAGCGCCACCTGACCGCCGAGGATGTCTATCGCCTGCTGATTGGCGAAGGCATGGATATCGGCCTGGCGACAGTCTACCGCGTGCTGACGCAATTCGAGCAGGCAGGACTGCTCGAGCGCCACTATTTCGAGTCGGGCAAGGCGGTTTTCGAGCTCAACCAGGGCAATCACCACGACCACCTCGTCTGCCTGCAATGCGGAAAGGTCGAGGAGTTCTACGACGCCGAGATCGAGCAGCGACAGAAGCGCATCGCCGAAGAGCGCGGTTTCTCGATCAAGGAACACGCGCTTTACCTGTATGCGGACTGCGTGCGCACGGACTGTCCGAATCGCAACAACGAATCCTGAAGCGCTGCATGTGCTCGGCCCAGCCATCAAGCCTTACGGCAGGCGGGCCGCGCCACCACCTCCCCGTCAAACTCCGGTTTCGACCCGTCCCACCGTTCGTTCAGCTTCGCCCCAACATCTCCGCCGCGTGCTCGCGCGTCGTCGCGGTGATGTTGACGCCGCCCAGCATGCGCGCGATCTCCTCGATCCTCTCAGTGGCGTCAAGCCGCGTGACGTCGCTGATCGTCTGCCCGTCCCGCTCGGCCTTCGCAATCCGCCACTGCCAGTCGGCGCATGCCGCAACCTGGGGCAGATGAGTCACGCATAGCACCTGCCGTTCCTGACCGAGCCGGGCAAGCAGCTTGCCGACGATCTCGGCCACGCGGCCGCCGATGCCGACGTCCACCTCGTCGAAGATCAACGTCGGGGTAGCCGAATCGCGGCTCGTCATGACCTGGATGGCGAGACCGATACGCGACAGCTCGCCACCCGATGCAACTTTCGCCAGGCTCCTCAATGCCTGCCCAGGGTTGGCGGCAACCCGGAAGTCCACGATCTCCGCACCGTGCGCCGACGGCGGGCAAGGCTCGAGCGCGACCTCGAAGCGGCCGCCGGCCATCGCCAGCGTCTGCATCGCCTCGGAGATTTCCCTGGACAGCGACTCCGCCGCAGGCCGCCTCAGGGCCGAAAGGCTTGCGGCGGCCCGTTCGAGTCGCGCAAGCGCCTCGGCCTCGGCCTGCTCGAGCCGGGCCGGATCCGAACGCGCCTCCAGCGTGGCAAGCCTTTCGCGCCACCGCTCCACGAGCTGGGGGAGTTCCTCAGGCGTCGCCCGGTACTTGCGCGCCGTATCCATGACCGTCGAGATCCGTCGCTCGATCTCGGCCAGCCGCTGAGGATCGAGATCGACGCGGTCACGATAGCGCCGTAAGGCGTGCAGCGCCTCGTCCGCCTGAATCGCGGCAGCCGACAGCAATTCGCGCACGTCGGCGAGCGCGGGGTCGATGTCGGCGAGTTCGGCGATGCGGCCGTCGAGGTGACGCAGCACGGAACACACGGCGTAATCCCCCTCGCTCAGCGTGGCCAGCGTTTCGTCAGCCCCTTCCATCAGACCCGCGGCATGGGCGAGCCGGCTGTGCTCCGAGTTGATCTCGTCCCACTCGGCGCTGTCAAAGGCAAGTTGTGCGAGCTCCTTCAACTGCCACTCGAGCAATTCCCGTTCGCGCGCCGAATTCTCGGAATCCGCCTGCGCCTCCCGCCGGAGCGTGACCAGCGCCTGCCATTCCCGATGGCAGCGCGAAACGTCGGCGGCAGCCTCACATGCGCCCGCATGCGCGTCGAGCAGCTCGCGCTGGGCCTCGCCACGCAAGAGGGCGTGGTGGGCATGCTGGCCATGGATGTCCGCCAGCCACTCGCCCGCCGCACGCAGTTGCGTGAGCGACACTGAGGTCCCGTTGATCCATGCACGGCTGCGCCCGCCAGCGTCGACCACGCGGCGCAGGATGATCACGCCCTCCTCGGCCTCCAGCGCCTCGTCCGCAAGCCAAGCCACCAGCCCGCCCTGCTCGGGCACATCGAACTCGGCGACGATGTCGGCGCGCTCCTGACCGACGCGAACGACGCCGGCTTCGGCACGCCCGCCCAGCGCCAGGCCGAGTGCATCGAGAAGGATCGATTTGCCCGCACCGGTCTCGCCGGTCAGCGCGCCAAACCCTGCGGAGAACTCGAGTTCGAGGCGGTCCACGATGACGAAGTCGCGTATGGTGAGTCGTCGCAGCATGATGTCAGGGAAGGAAGGCAGAACTTCGGCAGGATCAGCGCCGGCGCAAGCGCGCCGCACGGCGTGGGTTTCAGTTGTGGCGCGGCGTCGCGCTCCAGTGCAGCTTCTCGCGCAGCATCGCGTAGTAGCTGTAACCGACCGGGTGCAGCAGGCGCAGCGCAAGCGGCGACCGCGTGACGCGAACGCAGTCGCCGGCACGCAGATCGAATCGCGCCTGTCCGTCGAAATGGACGCGCGCGTCATGAGGCAGCAGCAGAGAGATATCGATGCGGCTGCTGTCGGGCAGGGTCACTGGCCGCGCCGTCAAAGCGTGCGGGCACAGGGGCACGAGGGCGATGCCGCCGACGCTGGGATGCAGGATAGGACCATTGGCCGACAGCGCGTAAGCCGTCGACCCGGTCGGCGTGGACACGATCATGCCGTCCGAGCGCTGGGTATAGACGTACTCGCCGTCGATGGCGAGATCGAACTCGATCATGCGGCCGAGTTCGCCCTTGTTGACGACCACATCGTTCAGCGCCAGCGTCGAGAACACTCGCGTGCCGCCGCGCAGGACTTCTGCGTCGAGCATGAAGCGGGACTCTTCGACGAAGCGCCCCTCGATGATTTCGCCCAGCCGGACCTGCGCGTTCGAGCGCGAGATATCGGTCAGGAATCCGAGTCTCCCGAGGTTGACGCCCACCAGGGGCACGGCGTTCTCGGCCAGGCGGCGTGCGGTGTTCAGCATCGTGCCGTCACCGCCGACCACCACCGCGAGGTGAGCCTCGGCGCCGATCTGCTCATAGGTGGCGACGGGATAGTCCCCAGCGCCGCCAATGGAACTTGCCGTGCCCTGCTCCATCCATACGCTGCGCCCCCGGGAGCGCAGGAAACGCGCGATTTCCAGCACCGATTCGGCAACGTCCGGGCTCTGGTACTTGCCGATCAGCGCGATGTTGGTGAAGTGCGTATCCATAGGCGCGGATTAAACCATAACCGGATGACAATACCGGATTCGGAGGCCATCGGCATCGGTTTGCGGCAGCCATGACTTACCACACCCACCACTCTTTCGTAGAATCGGGGCCATGACCATCGTGCTGCCATGAAAACTCTCGACGCCCGCTCACAGATCCTGCTCAAGACCCTGATCGAACGCTACATCGCTGAAGGGCAGCCGGTGGGCTCGCGTGCGCTCTCCCGCTATTCCGGCCTCGAACTGTCGCCGGCAACGGTGAGGAACGTGATGAGCGATCTCGAGGAGGCCGGATTCATTGCCAGCCCGCACACATCCGCAGGGCGGGTCCCCACCGCGCGCGGCTACCGCTTCTTCGTCGATGCGCTGCTCACCGTGCAGCCGCTCGAGCGAGCGCAGGTGCGGGAGCTGAAAGGCCATCTGCAGCCGGACCAGCCGCAGCGGTTGCTCAATTCCGCGTCGCACGTGTTGTCCGAACTCACCCAATTCGCCGGGGTGGTGGTCGCGCCGCGCAAGGACGCCGTCCGTATCCGCCAACTGGAATTCATCAGCCTGTCCGAGACGCGCATCCTGCTGATCATCGTCACCACCGCTGGCGACGTCCAGAACCGCATCCTGCTGACGCGCCGCACCTATACGCCGAGCGAGCTCAGCAGCGCCGCCTCTTACCTGAACGAGCACGTCGCAGGACTTTCCTTCGACGAGATCCGCAACCGGCTGCGCGTCGAACTGCAGCAACTGCGCAGCGACATGACCGAACTGATGACGGCAACCGTCGACGCGGGGTCCGAGGCCGCCGAGGAGACCGCGACCAACTACGTGATCTCCGGCGAGACCAATCTGCTGGAAGTCGAGGACCTGTCGTCCAACATGTCGCGGCTGCGCGAGCTGTTCAAGCTCTTCGACCAGAAGACCGGCCTAATGCAGTTGCTCGATCTGTCGAACCGCGCCGAAGGCGTGCAGATCTTCATCGGCGGCGAATCGGGCCTCGCGCCACTGGACGGCTGCAGCGTCATCACGGCGCCCTACGAGGTCGACGGGCAGATCGTGGGCTCGGTCGGCGTCATCGGTCCGACGCGCATGGCCTACGATCGCGTCATCCCCATCGTGGACATCACCGCCAGGCTGCTCTCGAACGCCTTGTCGGCAAACCATTGACCTGCGCCACGCACCGGCGCGCCGCCTCCATTGCAAGAACCGAATCCTAGGACCCACATGGCCCGTTACTGGAGCGAACCCGCCTACGAACACGGTACGCGCCCGCGCGTCGGCGTGCTGCTGGTGAATCTCGGCACGCCTGAAGCCCCCACTGCTGGCGCCCTGCGCCCCTATCTGAAGCAATTCCTGTCGGATCCGCGCGTGGTCGAGATCCCGCGGCCCATCTGGTGGTTGATCCTGAACGGCATCATCCTGAACGTTCGGCCGGCGAAATCAGCCGCCAAGTATGCGAGCATCTGGATGCAGGAAGGCTCGCCTCTCAGGGTGCACACCGAACGGCAGGCGAAACTGCTCGCCGGCTATCTCACCGAAGCCGGATATCCGGAACTGCACGTCGCCTGGGCGATGCGCTACGGCAATCCTTCTGTCCCCGACACGCTCAACGCGATGCGGAGCGCAGGCTGCAGCCGCATCCTGGTGCTTCCCGCCTACCCGCAGTATTCGTCGAGCACGACCGGCAGTGTCATGGACGAAGTGGCGCAGTGCCTGCGGCACTGGCGAAACCTGCCGGAGATCCGCTACGTGCGCAGTTTCCACGACGATCCGGGCTACATCGAGTCAATCGCCCGGAGCGTTCGCGACCACTGGGTGCGGCACGGCGAGCCCGACAAGCTGGTGATGAGCTTTCACGGCGTGCCACGCCGCACCCTCGATCTCGGCGACCCCTACCACTGCGAGTGTCACAAGACCGGACGCCTGGTGGCCGAAGCCCTGAATCTTCCCGCCGAGCGTGCAGTCGTCACCTTCCAGTCCCGCTTCGGCAAGGCTGAGTGGCTGCAACCTTACACGCAGCCCACGCTCGAGGCCCTGGCCCGAGGCGGCACGCGTCGGGTGGACGTGATCTGCCCGGGCTTCGTGGCGGACTGCCTGGAGACACTCGAGGAAATCGCCATGGAATGCCGCGACGCCTTCCTGTCCCTGGGCGGCGAGACCTTCCATTACATACCCTGCCTCAACGAGCGCCACGACTGGATCTCGGCGCTAACGGCGCTGACGCGGCGAAACCTCGGCAACTGGATCGAACAACCGGCAACCGATCCGGCGCAACTCGGCGCGTGCAGGCAGCGGGCCCTGGCAATGGGCGCCTCACGCTGAACTCCCGGTCAGGCCAGAGTCATTCGCTGATCAGGCGCAGATCCAGTCCGCCCGTTGCCGTGTAATCGCCAACGGCTGCCGCGGGCATGTGCTGCGACAGGCTGCGCGCAAGTCCGGCGAGGCGCCGCACGACGACGGTCGACACCTGGGTGCGGAATCGCTCAACGACTTCCTCGCTCGCCAGCGCGAGTGCCGCCGGGTTGATCTCGAGATACGTCAGGGGCTCGAGCGATACGACCGACAGCATGTTGCGGTGCTCCAGATTGTCCAGCCATGCCTGCTCGCCGAAGACCTCGCCCCTGCCCAGCTCGGCCACCTTGCGCCCGCCAATGGACAGCTCCACCCGACCGTCCAGCACGATCGCAAAACGCTGGTCGGCATCGCCTTCGCGCACGAGGCTGACGCGGGCATCCGCCTTCTTCCAGATGCAGATGCGCAGCACCTCCCACAGTTCGACGTCCTCGAATTCGGTGAAGAACGAGAGCTTGCGCAGCGCGGCGAAGCGTTCGGTATCAGGCGGGACGTAGCTGTCGTCGAGGATCCTGTAGCGTACTGCGGACAGGTCCTTCGCAAACTCGGCGCCGTTCTTGTAGCGGGAATAAAGGTCTTTCTCCAGCGCACGGCGAATCACCGCATCCATCTGCTCCGGCACGTCCGGATTGAGCTGTGACACGGACGGCGGGTCGGCATTGATGATCTTGTAGATCAACTGCGCCGGATTGGCACCGCGAAATGGCAGACGCCCGGTCAGCAGGTGGAACAACACCACGCCGAGCGAATAAAGATCGGTCTTCTGGTTGAGCGGATAGCCCTTGACCTGCTCCGGGCTCATGTACGCCGGCGAGCCGACTCCCATGATGAAGGTGGAATCGGTTTCCATCCGCTTGCTGACATTCAGCGCGAGGCCGAAATCGGTGATCTTCACGTTGTCGTGATCGTCGACCAGGATGTTTGCTGGCTTGATGTCGCGGTGAACGATGCCCTGCCGGTACGCATAGTCCAGTGCCATGCAGCACTTGAAGACGATGCCGATCGTGCGATGGATGGGCAACAGATGCTCGAACGAGCAGTAGCGCTCGAGCGATTCGCCCGGGAAGTACTCCATGACCACATAGGCCTCATCGGGCTCGATCGATGCGTCATGGATGCGGATGATGTTCGGATGTTCGAGACGGCTGGCGACCGCCTTTTCCGCCTTCAGCAGCTTGATCAGGCGCCGGTTCCACTTCGCTTCGTCCCGCACCTTGTCATCGAAACGAACGTGCTTGAGCGCAACCGGTTGCGAATAGTCCGGACTCTCGGCGAGATACACGACGGCCGTAGCGCCTCGTCCGATCTGGCGCAGGATCCGATAGCGACCGATTTTCTCAGGCAATCCATTCATGCCGCGCAAGAGGCGGACGAAAGTCGCCCGCGTTCAGGATTCGATGGTTCAATTCTGGCACGAACCCTGCCGCACGGCCATGCAAGGTGCGCGTGTTGTTCGCGCTGCCGTCATCATGCTTAAATCGACGACGCAGCGATTCCCTCCCGGCGCCGATGCGGAGAACCACGCTTGAACTCAGTCGACCTCCTCATCCATGCACGCTGGGTCATCCCGGTGGAGCCGGCGCGCACGGTGCTCGACTACCACGCAGTCGCAGTGAACGACGGGCTCATCGCCGACGTCCTCCCCAGCGATGTCGCACGGCTCAGGGTGCGCGCTGCCCGCGTCGTCGAACTTGGCGAGCACGCGCTCATTCCCGGCCTGGTCAATCTCCACACCCACGCCGCGATGACCCTGATGCGCGGCATCGGCGATGATCTCCCGCTGATGCGCTGGCTGCAGGAGGTGATCTGGCCGGCCGAAGCCAGGCATGTTTCCGACGCCTTCGTCCGCGAAGGCACACTGCTTGCGGCCGTCGAGATGCTGCGTGGCGGAATCACGACCTGCAGCGACATGTACTTCCATCCGGATGCCGCTGCGCAGGCATTCGACCTGGTCGGAATGCGCGCGATGGTGGGCATCGTGCTGATCGACCTGCCCACGGCCTACGCCACCGATGCTGACGACTACCTGCGCAAGGGGCTCGCCGCGCGCGATTGCTGGCGCAGGCAGCCGCGGATCGGGTTCACCGTGGCGCCGCATGCGCCCTACACCGTTTCCGACGAGAACCTGGTGCGCGCGCAGACTCTCGCCAGCGAGCTCGATCTTCCGCTGCACATCCACCTTCACGAAACGGACGGCGAAATCCGCGACTCGATTGCCACGCACGGTCTGCGCCCGCTGGCGCGGCTGGCTCGGCTGGGCGTCGCCGCCGACAATCTTGTGGCAGTGCACGCGGTGCACCTCAACACCCAGGACATCGAGTTGCTGGCTACTCGTGGCGCCAGCGTAGCGCACTGCCCCACCTCCAACATGAAGCTCGCCAGCGGCATCGCGCCAGTGCCGCGCCTGCTGGACGCCGGGGTACGCGTAGGGCTCGGCACGGACGGTGCAGCGAGCAACAATCGCCTCGACCTGTTCCAGGAGATGCGCCACGCCGCCCTGCTCGGCAAGGTCGGCAGCGGCGACGCGACGGCGGTTCCCGCCCACGCCGCGCTGCACATGGCGACGCTGGCCGGCGCAGAGGCACTGGGTCTGGGAGACGACATCGGCTCCATCGTACCGGGCAAACGCGCCGACCTCTGCGCCGTGAACCTGGGCGACACCTCGATGCGCCCGTGCTTCGAACCCATCTCGCATCTGGTGCATGTCGCCGGCCGGGAGCAGGTCTCCCACGTCTGGATCGACGGCGAAAGCCGCGTGGCTGAAGGCGTTGCGCTGTTGCAAATAAGCGACAAAGAATTGCTCAGAATTGCGACGGTGTGGCAAACTAGACTCGCTAATTGAACTGGATAAGTAAGTTCGACCTGACGTGAAGACGGCGATTCGTTGCTGTTTTCCTTCTCCAATGCAGTGGCAACTCCGGCGATTCGCCTTCAAAGAGGAAACCATGATCAAACAGACCAAGAAACAGATGCTCATGCTGGCCGCCATCGCTTCGATCGGCCTTACTGCTCCCGTCGCCTACGCTCAGCAGGTGAAGGATGTGGTTGTCGATGGCAAGGGCGAAATCCCGTACGTGATCGACGCCCGCAACGTCGTCGCGCGTAGCGGTACCGGCCTGTGCTGGCGCACCGGCTACTGGAGCCCGGCCGCTGCCGCCACCGCGATGGCTGGTCAGTTCCCGGCCGGCTGCGAGTGCGATGGCGACATCGTTCCGAAGGACAAGTGCGTGGCTCCGGTCGCCGCTGCCACCCCGGCCGCCGCTGCTCCGAAGCCCACCGCCGACAAGATCAAGCTGTCGGCCGACACCCTGTTCGATTTCGACAAGGCCGTCCTGAAGCCGGAAGGCAAGGCCAAGCTGGATGATCTCGCCGCTAAGTCGAAGGACATCAAGCTTGAAGTGATCCTGGCCGTCGGCCACACCGACCGCCTCGGCTCCGATGCCTACAACCAGAAGCTGTCCGAGCGCCGCGCTGCCGCCGTGAAGACCTACCTGGTTTCGAAGGGCGTGGAAGCCAACCGCGTCTACACCGAAGGCAAGGGCGAAAAGCAGCCCGTCACCGGCACCAAGTGCAACACCGTCAAGAACCGCAAGGCTCTGATCGAGTGCCTGCAGCCGGATCGCCGCGTGGAAGTGGAAGTCATCGGCTCGAAGTAATCTTCGCACCGGTGTCCGGAAAGCCCTGCTTCGGCGGGGCTTTTTCGTTTTGTGGCGGCAGCAGAAACTGCACGCACCGCAGGCGGTCACAACTCCGTTCCCAGCAAGGCCCCGATGACGATGAACATGACCAATTCCGACCCGGCTGAGGTCCAGAAATTCAGCGAACTCGCCCATCGCTGGTGGGATCCCGAATCCGAGTTCAAGCCGCTTCACGAAATCAATCCGCTGCGCCTCGAATGGATCGACAGCCGGGCCGCGCTTGCCGGCAAGAATGTCCTCGACGTCGGCTGCGGCGGCGGCATTCTCTCCGAAAGCATGGCTGCCCGTGGCGCCCAGGTCACCGGCATCGATCTTTCCGACAAGGCACTGGGTGTCGCCCGCCTGCATCTGTTCGAGAGTGGCGTGAAAGTCGATTACCGCCACACGAGTGCGGAAGCCTTCGCCGCGGAGAACCCCGCACAGTTCGACGTGGTCACCTGCATGGAAATGCTGGAACACGTTCCCGACCCGGCCAGCACCATTGCTGCCTGTGCAAAGCTGGTGAAACCCGACGGCCACGTGTTCTTCTCGACCATCAACCGCAACCTGAAGGCCTACCTGTTTGCGGTCGTCGGCGCCGAATACCTTCTCAACCTGCTGCCGCGCGGCACCCACGAGTATGCGAAGTTCCTCAAGCCTTCGGAGCTGTCGCGCCATTGCCGCAATGCCGGCCTGGACATGCAGGACACCAGCGGCCTGAGCTACAACCCCTTGACCAAGGTGTATGCGCTGGGCAACGACACCGCGGTGAATTACATGATCCACGCGCGTCGATCGCGCTGACCGGCGCCGAGAACCAGACCGAGTCGAGATGAACACCGCTCACCCCGAGATCCGCCCCGACCAGTCTGCGGAACTGCTCAAACAGCTACACATCCTGACTCGCGACGGCAAGCTCAACCAGGACAGCCGGCGCAAGCTGAAGCAGGTGTATCACCTCTATCACTTCATCGAGCCGCTGCTGACCGAAGCCCTCGCGCAGCGTCCTGACATCCAGTTGGTCGACCACGGCGCCGGCAAGTCCTACCTGGGTTTCATCCTCTACGACCTGTTCTTCAAATCCCAAGCGCCGGAGGGCCGCATCCACGGCATCGAGACGCGCGACGAACTGGTGATGAATTCGCGACGGCTTGCAGACAAGCTGGGTTTCCGCGGCATGCGCTTCCAGAACCTGACGGTGGCGGAATCCATCACTTCCGACCGATTGCCTGAACGGATCGACATCGTCACCGCACTGCATGCCTGCAACACGGCGACCGATGACGCGATCCGCTTCGCGCTCAGCAAGCAAGCCCGCTTCATCGTCCTGGTGCCATGCTGCCAGGCCGAGGTCGCGGCAGTGCTGCGGAAGAACAAGCAGCAATCGCTGAAGAGCAGCCTGACCGAGCTTTGGCGGCATCCGATCCACACGCGTGAATTCGGCAGCCACGTCACCAACGTGCTGCGCTGCCTGCAGCTCGAATCGCACGGTTATCAGGTCAACGTCACCGAGCTCGTCGGCTGGGAACACTCGATGAAGAACGAGCTGATCATAGGCAGCTACAAGGATCTGCCGCGTCGGCGCCCGTCCGAGCGGCTGGTCGAACTGCTGCACAGCCTGGGCCTGGAGGAACTCGGCGAACGCTTCTTTCCCGGCGAGGCGGTCAGCGGCGACGCGGCTCGCTGAACCCGGCGCGACCGTCCCGCCGCGCATGCACGATGCGACAGGGACGGTTGCGCAGACGCATCAGCTCGCTTCGTTGCTCACCGAAGCGCTGCGCAGTGCGCGGAGCACCTTCTGCCCCGCACGACCATCCGCCTGCAGCCCGAGCTCGGTCTGAACGGCCTTGATCGCCTCGCGGGTGCGCGCGCCGATCACGCCGTCGGGCTCGCCAATGTCGTAGCCCCGGCCGATCAGCAGCGATTGCAGCTCGCGCCGTTCCGCACGCGACAGACCGGGATCGTCGGTGGGCCACTCGGCGACGAACGGTCCGCCACCGCGCAGCCGATCGGAAAGATGCGCGATCGCGAGGGCGTAACTCTCCGCCGCGTTGTATGCATACAGCGCATCGAAGTTGCGCGTGACGAGAAAGGCCGGCCCGCCCTGCCCCGCCGGCAACAGCAAAGCGGCAGGTATCTCGCCAGGAGGCAGCGCGCCGCCGTCGATCCGCCTTATCCCGCGCGCGGCCCAGTCCTGCATCGGCTGCTTGTTGCGCCGCCCGGCCACCGACGTGTCGAAACCCTTCGGAAGCGCGACCTCGAAGCCCCAGGGCAGATCGCTACGCCATCCGGCACGCTTGAGGAAATTGGCCGTCGAAGCCAGTGCATCAGGCACGCTGTCGACCAGATCACGGCGTCCATCACCGTCGAAATCCACCGCCAGCCGCATGAAGGTCGAAGGCATGAACTGCGTATGGCCGAAAGCGCCCGCCCAGGATCCGGTGAGGCGCTCGGGGGCCACGTGGCCTTCCTGGATGATCTTCAGCGTGGTGAAGAACTCTCCGCGGAAGTAGTCCTGCCGCCGGCCGTAGCACGACAGCGTGGACAATGAGGCGAGCAGCGGGCGCGTGCCGAAATTTCGCCCGAAATTGCTCTCCACGCCCCATACCGCCACGACAGTCGCCGGATCGACGCCGTAGGCGTTTTCGACTCGCGTCAGCACTTCCCCCCAGCGCGTGAGCATCTGGCGACCATCGCCGACGCGCTCGTCATCGACCAGGGCGGCGAGGTAATCCCAGATCGGCGTGACGAATTCGGGCTGAGCATCCAGGAACCCGATCACCGCCATGTCCGGGGTCAGCACCGCCGTTTGGGCATCGAAAGTCGCGGCCGACACACCTTTCGCCATCGCTTCCGGCCGTAAGCGCGCGAGACAGGACGCGAAGCCCTCGCCCTCCGCTGCGCGCACATTCGTGCCGCCAGTCAGCAAGGGAAGTGAGACTGCGATCGCAATGAGCGCGCGCGTAAAGCAAGCAATGGTCTTCATGCCGAAATTCTACGCCACCTGCCACGACGCACGATCGCAAGCCGTCACCGCCGCGTAACGCCAAGCTGTCAGGCTCGACATCCATGAAACGGGTGCTGATGGTCTCCGATGTCTATTTTCCGCGCGTCAATGGCGTCTCCACGTCGATTGCGACCTTTCGCCATGCGCTGCGCGCGTGCGGCATCGAGGTGCGGGTGGTGGCCCCGGACTACGGGACGGACAGTGGTCGGGACGACGAAGCCGGAATCGTGCGCGTGCCGGGAAACAAGGTGCCGCGCGACCCGGAGGACAGGCTGATGTCGTGGCGCGGGACGCGGGCTGCCGTCCTGCGCGAGGCCGCCAACTGCGATCTGGTGCACATCCAGACACCCTTCGTCGCACACTACGCCGGCGTCGCAGCGGCCCGTCGATTCGCACGGCCGGTGCTGCTGACCTACCATACCTTTTTCGAGGAGTACCTGCACCACTACGCGCCTTTCCTGCCCGCGGGCCTGCTGCGCGGACTTGCACGGCGGGTCTCGCGCTCGCAGTGCGACGCCGTCGATGGCGTGGTCGTACCATCGACGGCCATGCGCGACCGCCTTACCAGCTATGGCGTGAGCGCTCCGCTGCATGTTCTGCCGACCGGCATCCCGGTCGACGCCTTCGGTGCCGGAGACGGGCCGGCCTTCCGCCGCACGCACGGCATCGCACCAGGGGTGCCGGTCGCGTTGTTCATCGGCCGGGTGGCGCACGAGAAGAACATCGGCTTCCTGATCGACGTCGTCGCCGCCGCGAAAGCCACCCTGGCGGACCTCATTCTCGTGATCGCCGGCGAAGGACCTGCGATGAGCGACCTGCAATCGGACGTCGCGCGGCGCGGACTGGCGGGCATGGTTCGCTTTGTTGGTTATCTCGACCGCCAGCAGCAACTGCACGACTGCTATGCGGCTGCGGACGCCTTCGTGTTCGCATCGCGCACCGAGACCCAGGGCCTGGTGCTCCTGGAAGCGATGGCTTCGCGGCTGCCGGTGATCGCCCTCGCCGAAATGGGCACACGCGACATCCTTTCGACACACTCCGGGGCGATCGTCGCCAACGACGATCCTTCAGCGTTCGCCGCCGAGCTGGTGAGCCTGCTGAATGCCCCCGTGCGCCGCAAGGCGCTCGCAGCCGAGGCCCGGCATTACAGCCTGCAATGGACAGACAGCAGCATGGCGGAACGGCTCGCGGACCTCTATCGCGACCTGATTCGCGAGGGAGCCCAGGCAGGCAGGGCTGCGCCGGACCTCGCTGTGCACCACGGAGCGGTCCGCCAAGGCGACGCAGACTGAACGCACGTCCGCGCCGGACACAAACGAAGAAGGCCGCTCAGCTTGCGCTGCCGGCCTTCTTCTGGATCTGGTTGCGGGGACAGGATTTGAACCTGTGACCTTCGGGTTATGAGCCCGACGAGCTACCGAACTGCTCCACCCCGCGTCTGAGAAACGAGAATATACACGCAAGGAAGTGGGGTTTCAAGCAATCGATGGAAAATTTGCCGCCAAGCGGCTCTTGCGCCGACCCTGTTCAACCATCGCGAACGGCATCGCGTGGGCGACACTAGAAGAATTGGCTCAGGCTGGGTTATATTGCACCGCAACAAATCACGGCAAAAGGATCCATTGATGCCTCGTTCGACTCCCTCCCTCGGCCGCCGCATCGGCCTCGCCTTGTCGGTGCTGGTTCAGCCGGAGCTTGCCGCCAGGGTCCTGCAGCTTCGCGACGGAAACTTTGCGTCGCCCGCCCCGGCTGCAGACCAGTCCGTGCGCCCCGCAGATGCGCCCTCCCAACCAGCTGCGGCAACGGCGATGCGCGAGAACTCCGCCGAAGCCGCGCTGCAGTTGCTCGGGCTGCTGCAACGGGACGCCCGCTTCGTCGACTTCGTTCAGGAAGACGTCGTGCGCTATTCCGACGCCGACATCGGCGCTGCAGCGCGCGTGGTACATGAAGGCTGCCGCAAGGTGCTGCGCGAGCATTTCAGCATCGAGCCCGTGCGCGCCGAAGCTGAAGGCAGCCGCGTGACGCTGGCCGAAGGCTTCGATGCGGCCTCGATCCGCCTGACCGGCAATGTGGTGGGCAAGCCCCCCTTCGCCGGAAGCCTCTCCCATCGCGGCTGGCGTGTCACCGACAGCCGCCTGCCGAAGCTGGCGCCGGGCCATGATGCCAGCGTGATCGCCCAGGCGGAGGTGGAGCTGTGAGCACGGCGGACGAAGGCGCTCGCTACGCGATCGGCATCGACCTGGGAACGACGCACTGCGCGCTGTCCTACGTCGACATCGGTCGCAGCGATGGCGAAAAGGCAGAGCAGCGCGTCCTCCCCATCCCGCAGCTCACTGGCCCGGGCACCCTCGAGTCGCGCGAGCTGCTGCCCTCCTTCGTTTACCTGCCCCATGCCGACGAGTTGGCCGACGGCGACCTCGATCTGCCATGGAGCGCGTCGGAAGACCACGCAGTGGGAGAATTCGCCCGCACGCGTGGCGCGGCGACGCCGATCCGTCTGGTGGCCAGCGCCAAGAGCTGGTTGTGCCATCCGGGCGTGGACCGCCGCGCCGGCCTCCTTCCCGCCGATGCCCCGGAAGAGGTCTCGCGCATCTCGCCACTGGAGGCCTCGACGCGCTATCTGTCCCACCTGCGCCAGGCGTGGAACGCCGCACACCCGGATGCGCCCTTCGACCTGCAGGACGTCACCATCACGATTCCCGCCTCCTTCGACCCGGCCGCGCGCGAACTCACCGCGGAGGCAGCGCAGGCTGCCGGCTATCCGCGCATCACGCTGCTCGAGGAGCCCCAGGCCGCGTTGTATAGCTGGATCCAGCGGAGCGCCGGGCAGTGGCGCAAGGAGGTGAAGCCAGGCGAGCTGATCCTGGTGGTCGACGTCGGCGGGGGCACCACCGACCTGTCCCTGATCGCGGTGCTCGAGCGCGACGGCAATCTCGAACTGCACCGCCTCGCGGTGGGCGACCACATCCTGCTCGGCGGCGACAACATGGATCTGGCGCTCGCCTACGGCGTGACGCACAAGCTCGCGACGCAGGGCACGCGACTCGATCCGTGGCAGACACGTGCGCTCGCCCATGCGTGCCGCGCCGCGAAGGAGGCGCTGCTTGGCGACGCGTCCATCGACAGCGTCCCGGTGGTCGTACCCAGTCGCGGCGCGAAGCTCATCGGCGGCTCCATCCGTACCGAAGTCAGCCGCGCGGAACTCACCGCCAGCCTGCTCGACGGCTTCTTCCCCCAGGTGGCAGTCTCCGAACAGCCGCTCAGCCGCGCGCGCGGCGCGCTCACCCAGCTTGGCCTGCCTTATGCGCAGGACGCCGCCATCACCCGCCATCTGGCAGCCTTCCTGACCCGACAGTTCGGCGCCACGACCGAACTGGAGGGCTTCACGGAATCGGCCGAGGGCAGTTTCCTGCATCCCACGGCGGTGTTGTTCAACGGCGGCGTGCTCAAGTCCGCGCTGATTGCGGAGCGCGTGCTCGAGGTGCTCAACGGCTGGCTCGAGGCAGACGGCGCCGCGCCTGCGCGGCTGCTCGGCGGCGCCGATCTCGACCTCGCCGTCACTCGCGGCGCGGCCTACTACGGCTACGTGCGCCAGGGACGCGGGGTGCGCATCCGTGGCGGTACGGCGCGTGCGTACTACGTGGGCATTGAGTCGGCGATGCCGGCGATCCCGGGCATGGAACCGCCGCTCGAGGCACTGTGCCTCGCGCCCTTCGGCATGGAAGAAGGCACGGATGCAGCGCTGCCGCCGCAGGAGTTCGGGCTCGTCGTCGGCGAGCCGGTGCGCTTCCGCTTCTTCGGCTCGTCGGTCAGGCGCCACGACCAGGTCGGTACCCTGCTCGACTTCTGGACGCCAGACGAGCTGCAGGAACTCGAGGAGATCGAGGCCACGCTGCCGGCGGAGGGGCGCAAGCCGGGCGAGATCGTGCGCGTCCGCCTGCATGCGCGCGTGACCGAAGCCGGAACCCTGGAACTGGAGGCACTGCCGGTGGGCGGAAACGAGCGCTGGAAAGTGCAGTTCGACATGCGCGGCAATGCCGGCGCAGCCGACGCCGCACTGCCGGACGACGGCGAACAGGGCTGATCCTCCAGTCGCCGTGAGCCGATTCACCGTAGGCATCGACCTCGGCACCAGCAACACCGTCGTTGCCTTCGCCAGCGAGGGCGACGACCGCATCGAGCTGCTGCCCATCGAGCAGCTCGTCGGCCGCGGTGAGGTGGCCGCCCGTAGCTTGTTGCCATCGGTGCGCTACCACCCCGCCGCAGACGAGAT
>JAFEFM010000494.1 GCA_018240585.1 Pseudomonadota bacterium | reverse complement strand
CCCGGCGTCGTGTAGTAGCGCATCAGGACGTGCGGCAAGGCGGCGGTGCCGACCATCAGCACGAACATCAGCGCCAGGAAATTGTTGCGCACCACGCTCGACTCCGCCTCGCTGGCACCCGGATGCGCCTCCGCATGGCGCGGCGGCGGCCGTGCGCGCTCCAGCGCTTCGCCACGGATGCGCTCCCAGCGCTGTCGTGCGTCGTCCGGCGAGCGCGGCAGGTCGCGCAGCGCGCGCTCGGCCTGAGCGATCTCACGCGCCGGCGCGGTATCGAGGCGCAGGCGGTTCAGGCGCTCCACGAGCTGGGTGCGCTCCACCTCCAGCGACAGCGGAAGTTCGGCGATCTTGCGCGCGTATTCGTCGGCACGCTGGCGATAGAGGTTACGCACCTCGATCTCGCTGGGCGCGTCGAACAGTTCCGCCTCGCGCGCGGTGATCTGCTGCAGGACGCCACCGTACACCGCCTGCGGAATCGGGATGCCGGTCAGCTTGTAGGACAGGATCACCACCGGGACGAGGTAGGCGATGATCAGGATCACGTACTGCGCCACCTGCGTCCAGGTGACGGCGCGCATGCCGCCGAGGAAGGAGCACACGAGAATGCCGGCGAGGCCGACGAAAAGGCCGATCTCGAACTCCATGCCGACGAAGCGGCTGGTGACCAGGCCGACACCGTAGATCTGCGCCACCAGATAAACGAAGCTCGCCAGCACCGTCGCCGCAAGCCCGACCACGCGCGCGACGTTGCCCTGGTAACGCGCACCGAGGAAGTCGGGGATGGTGTATTGGCCGAATTTACGCAGATAGGGCGCAAGCAGCAGCGCCACAAGGACGAAGCCGCCCGTCCATCCGGTGACGAAGGCCAGGCCTTCGAAGCCAGAAAAATACAGCGTCCCGGCCAGCCCGATGAACGACGCCGCGCTCATCCAGTCCGCCGCGGTGGCCATGCCGTTGAACACGGCGGGCACGCGCCGGCCGGCGACGTAATACTCGGACACGTCGGAGGTCCGGCTCATGACGCCGATGAAGGCGTAGATCGCGATCGTCATGAACAGGAAGACGTGCCCGATCACACGTTGCGACAGACCGAAGTGCTCGCCGATGGCCAGCAGGCCGACGAACAGGATGAAGCCGCACGTGTACCACGTGTAGTAGCGCCGCAGACGACGCGCGAAGGCGGACTGGCGCCTCATGCGCCTGGCCTTGCGGCACTGGCCGCCACCGGCCGCATCAGTACTTCACCCGCGCGTAGTAGGTCTTCTCCGCAGCCTCGCGCGCATCGCGCAGGGTGTGGATGCCCTTCTCCGCCAGCAGCGGCAGCATCTTCAGGAACACCTCGGCGGTGACGATGGCGTCGCCCAGCGCAGTGTGACGGCCGATGATGGTGAGCCCCAGGCGCTCGGCGATCGCCTCCAGGCGATGCGACTCTTGGTTGGGATGGATGACTGCCGACAGCAGGAGCGTGTCGAGCACCGGCTGGTCGAAACGCACGCCGGTGCTTGCCTCCTTGAGCTGCAGGAAGCGCATGTCGAAGGCCGCATTGTGCGCCACCAGCACCGTATCGGCGGCGAAGGCATGGAAGGCGGGCAACACCTCCCCGATACGCGGTTGTCCGCGCAGCATGACCTCGGTGATGCCGTGGATTTCCGCCGACTCGGGCGCCAGCGGACGCGCCGGATCGACCAGTTGCTCGAAGGATTCGCTGCGCAGCAGCTTGCCATTGAGGATGCGCGTGGCGCCGATCTGGATGATCTCGTCGCCCTGCGAAGGGTTGAGGCCGGTGGTCTCGGTGTCGAAGACCGTATACACGAGTTCGGACAGCGGCCGATCGTCCAGCGCATGCGCCTGCTCCGACCACTTGAAGAGGTCGAAATCGTAGTACTCGGGCCGGCTCTCGCCGCGCAGGAAGACTTCCGGTTCCACTTCGGCCTGCGGCGTCGCCAGCGGCAGCAACAGGCGGAAGAAGGCGCGATGGCGCACCTTCTCGCGTTCGAGCCACATCTCGCCGTCGTGGCGCTCGATCACGTCGCGCACGGTGAGCGGCGTGCTTTCGCCCTCCAGCCGCATCGGCTCGAGCTCCCAGCTCATGACCGTCTCGGTGCTCATCGCCTGTCCGGACCAGATCAGGTCGAGATGCGCCCGGCGCCCCGCGCCACACAGGCGCAGACGTACCTCGCGCACCTCGAATTCGTCCGACAGCCGGCTCGCCAGATAGGTGATCGCCTGCATCAGCGAGAAGCTGTCCACCTTCACCCACACCGACTCGTCGATCTCCTCCAGCTTGCACGGCAACTGCAACCGCGCCTCGATGCGGCGCTGCATGGCCGCCACCAGATCCACGCCCAGCATTTCCTCGAGCGGCCAGCGCGCCTTCAGCGAATCGGCGAACTCGGTGGCGATGTCGTTCAGGCGCCGGCTCATCGCCTGCACCTCGTCGCGGATCACGCCACTGAAGCGCTCGCGCAGGTCGTCCTGCAGGTCGGGGTACTCGAGCATCTCGGCCGCCGCGCGCACGTTGGCCAGCGCGGCGCGATTGCCTTCAGTGAGGTCGTGCAGCATCTGGTCGCGGCGCGACTCGGTCTCGAAATGCCGCGTGATGTTTTCCAGCATCAGGATGAAGCCGGTGACGACACGCTGACCCGCGGCATCATCGCCGCTGGCAGCCGGGCCGCTCTGCACCGACGTCGCTGGGTCATCTTCGTCTGCCGGCGCAGCCAGCACCGGCGCCATCTGCACCCGCAGCAACTGACCTGCGCGGGTGGTGGTGACGAAGTTCGCCTGCGCCTGCGCCGCACCACGCCGCAGACGCTGCTGGATGGTCTCCAGCGCATGGGCCACCAGGCTGCGGTCGAAGACGCCGTAGATCGAGCGGCCGAGGCCGAGCAGCTCGCTGCCCCCGACGGCCGGCGCCTCGGACAGCGCGCGGAACTGCTGGCGCGCACGGCTGTTGTAAAGCAGGATGCGGCCATCGAGGTTGCAAACCACCACGCTCTGGGTGAGCTCGGACATCAGTGCGGCGAGGCGGTTCTTTTCCTGCTCGACGGATTCCTTGGCACGGCCGATCTGTGCTTCCACGTCGGTGAGCAGCGCGTCTCGCTGTTCGGCAAGCTCGTTGACCGCCTGCGCCAGGTCGCGCACCTCGGGCGGTCCGTCCGGTTCGACGCGAAAGCCGCGATTCGCCCCCAGCATCAGGCGCAGGTTCTCGACCATGCGCAGCAGGCCCCGCACATACTGGCGAAACAACGCGCGGATCACGCCCACCCCCGCGGCGAGGCCAAAGACGGTGAGCAGCGCGCCGAGCGAAAGGTGTGGCGCGATCAGTTCGACCAGCCGCGGGCGGGCGCCCTCCGGCGTCTCGACCCACACCAGCAGGGCCGTCAGCAGGAACGGGCCCGTCATCAAGACGACGAGCACCACCACGGCAAGCACGAAACGCGCGCGCGCGGACACCGCTCAGCCCCCCAACAGCGTGCGCACTTTTTCCACCAGCTCCTTCGTCGAGAAGGGCTTGGTCATGTAGGCATCGGCACCCAGCGCGAGGCCCTTGCTCACTTCGGTATCGCGCCCCTTCGCCGTCAGCATCATGATGCGCACCGACGCCAGCGACGGGTCGGCCCGCACCTCCTGGCAGACGTCGAAGCCGCTCTTCCTGGGCATCATCACGTCGAGCAGCACCAGATCGGGACGCGTCTCGCGGATGCGCTGCACCGCCTCCTCGCCATCGTTCGCGATCGTCACCTCGTAGCCCTCGCGCTTCATGAGGAACTCCAGCGAGATGACGATGTTCTGTTCGTCGTCGGCGATCAGGATCTTCTTTTTCATCGATTCCTCCCCTGCGCTATTCTAATTCAACGGTGGAGCCAGCCGCAGGCAGCGGCAGCGTAAAGGAGAAGGTCGCGCCTGCCGCCGAGTTTGCGGACAGCCACAGGCGCCCGCCGTGGCGCTCGACGATCTGCCGGCTGATCGGCAGCCCCAGCCCGGTGCCTTGCGGGCGCGAGCGCTCGTCGCCGCCCTGGCGGAACTTCTGGAAGATCACCTCCTCCATCCCGGCCGGGATGCCGGGGCCGTTGTCACTGACGTCCACCCTCACCTCCTGCGGGCCGTCCAACAGCGCCACGCACACCCGCCCCGCACCACGAGGCACGAACTTGGCTGCGTTGGACAGCAGGTTGAGCACCACCTGCAGCAGGCGATCTCGGTCGCCCTGCAGCACGGGTGCCGCCTGCGGCAGCACCAGTTCGACGTCGACACCGCGGTCGCGGAACACCTGCCCGGTGCTATCGACCGCGTGCTGCAACAGCTCGCGCATGTCGATGTCGTCGGTGTGCCACTCCGCCTGCCCGGATTCGATCTTCGCCATGTCGAGCACCTGGTTGACGAGCCGTGTCAGGCGTTCGGTTTCCGACACGACGATGCCGAGGAAGCGCTGACGGTCGGCCACGTCGATGTCGGGATCGTCCAGCAGCATTTCCGAGAAGGCGCGGATCGAGGTCAGCGGCGTACGCAGCTCATGGGTGACGGAGGACATGAAATCGTCCTTCAGTCGATCGAGCTCCTGCAGGCGCTCGTTGGCCGCCCGCAATTCCGCCGTCGCTGCCTCGAGCGCGCGCGATTTCTCTTCCAGCTTGCGCGAGTACGCACGCACCTGCGTCGCTTCGTCGAGGATGTCCATCACCTCGCCCAGGCCCAGCACTTCCTCCTGCACCACCGACGACACCATGACGCGCGCCGACGCGCTGCCGATGGCACCCGCCAGCAGCGACTCGGCGAAATGGACCAGTTCGGCATCCGCCCTCAGGTGCAATGCATCGGCAACACCGTGCGCGCGCGCGTAGTCGGCGAACGCTTCCTCGCTGCGCCGCTGGCCGAGGAAGCGCGCCACCAGCGGCATGAGGTCGCGCACCTCGGCGCTGCCACGCCAGAAGCTCGTGGGCAGGCCGTCGCCTCTCCGATGCACATCGACGAACAGCATGCCCTGGCTTGCCTCGGCGCCGGACGGCGCGCGCCGCAGCGACACGAAGACATAGCCGCCGATGTTCGCCAGCAGGCTCCAGAACAGCGCGTGACTGATGTTGTCCAGCCCCTCCAGCCCGAACAGCGCTTCGGGCTGGAGCCAACCCGCCCCGAACACCCCCTGTTCGAGAAACGACGGATCCAGCCAGCCGGACTTCGCGAAGGACGGCAGCAACAGCGTGTAGATCCAGACCGCGAAGCCGGCGAGCAGGCCGACGAGCGCACCCTCCCGGGTGCCGCCACGCCAGTACATGCCGCCCAGCATCGCCGGCGCGAACTGGGCGACCGCGGCGAAGCTGATGAGGCCGATGCTGACCAGCGCATAGGCCTCGCCCGCAAGCCGGAAATAGACGTAACCGAGCAGCAGCACGACGATGATCGCGCCGCGCCGGATGCCAAGCAGCAAACCGGTCAGATCCCGCCGGGCGCCCAGGGCAAGGCGCCGGCTGCGCAGCAGGATCGGCATCACGAGATCGTTGCAGACCATGGTCGACAGGGCGATCACCTCGACGATGACCATGCCGGTCGCCGCCGAGAGCCCGCCGACGAACACCAGCAGCGCCAGCGCCATGTCGCCGTGCTCCAGCGGCAAGCTCAGCACGAAGGTGTCCGGATCCACCTCGCCGCGCCCGAAATGCAGCAAGCCACCGAGCGCGATCGGGATCACGAAGAGGTTGATCGCCAGCAGATAGGCGGGAAACGCCCACGTCGCACGGCGCAGATGCGCCTCGTTGACGTTTTCCACCACCGCGATCTGGAATTGCCGTGGCAGGAAGATCACCGACAGCATCGCCAGCAGGATGTGCGCGAACCAGCCGCCGTAGCCCATCCGCTGCATCCCCTCGAGGCCGAGCAGGCCGGAGAACTCGGGATGCTGCGCGGCACGGCTGTACAGATCGCCCACGCCGTCGTACACGACGTAGCTCACGTAGAGGCCCACGGCGAGGAAGGCCAGCAGCTTCACCACCGACTCGAACGCGATCGCCGCCACCATGCCCTCGTGGCGCTCGGTCGTGTCCAGATGCCGGGTGCCGAACAGGATCGTGAATGCCGCCAGCGTCAGCGCGACGTAAAGCGTCCCGTCGCTCCACCACCCCGGCAGCCCGCTCGGATGAAGGGCGGGATCGTGATCACCGACGAGCAGCGTATAGCCGCTGGCGACCGCCTTCAGTTGCAACGCGATGTAGGGCACGGTGCCGACCACCGCGATCACCGTGACCAGTCCGCCCAGCACGTGGCTCTTGCCGTAGCGCGAAGCGATGAAATCCGCGATCGAGGTGATGCGGTAGCTGCGAGCGATGCGGATCATCTTCAGCAGCACCAGCCAGGCCAGTGCAAACCCGAGCGTCGGCCCGAGATACACCGGCAGGAAACCGATGCCGCTGGATGCGGCGCGGCCGACGCTGCCGAAGTAGGTCCACGCAGTGCAGTACACGCCCAGCGACAGCGTGTAGGTCCACGGATTGTCGATGACGGAACGGCCCTGGTCCGCCCTGCGGTCGCCATGGTAGGCGACCGCGAACAGCACCATCAGGTAGGCGAAGGATGCGCCGACGACCAGCCAGCTCGGCAGCATGGCCTCGCCGGTCAACGCGCACCCCGCTCGACGATCCAGGCGATGACCAGCACCAGACCGAACCAGACGGCGAACAGGTAGATGTGCAGCAGCGGAATGCCGAACGGCTGCTCCGGCCGATCGAACAGGGATAGCAGCGGAAAGTTGAGCAGCAGCATGCCGGCGATGAAGACGGCGACCAGACGCTGCCCTGCGAGACCCTTGCGCATCATGTCCCTCTCATGATGACGGCGGTTCTTCGAGTATAGCGGTAACGCCCGCCCGCTCTTGAAGGCGGGTCGGGCGTTCCGGATTCGGCGGACGTCGCTTGCGCGCGCCCTGTCTCCCCCAACGTGCCCGGCTTCGTGGCCGGGCCTTCTCCTGCAAACCAGATGCGGGCCGGCGCGCGAACGCGCCCCGGCCCGGCACGATCAGCCCTTGAGCTGCTCGAGGATCGCCGGGTTCTCCAGCGTCGACGTGTCCTGCAGGATGTCCTCGCCCTTGGCCAGTTGGCGCAGCAGGCGACGCATGATCTTGCCGGAGCGCGTCTTGGGCAGGTTCTCGCCAAAGCGGATGTCCTTCGGCTTGGCGATCGGCCCGATCTCCTGGCCCACCCAGTTCTGCAGCTCCTTGATCATCGCCGCAGCAGCGTCACCGGTCGGGCGTGCGCCCTTCAGCACCACGAAGGCCACGATCGCCTCGCCGGTCAGGTCGTCCGGACGCCCCACCACGGCCGCCTCGGCTACCTTCTCGTGCGCCACCAGGGCGGACTCGATTTCCATCGTGCCCATGCGGTGGCCGGAGACGTTCAGCACATCGTCGATACGGCCGGTGATGGTGAAGTAGCCGGTGTCCTTGTCGCGGATCGCGCCGTCGCCAGCCAGGTACAGCTTGCCCTGGAAGTCGGCCGGGTAGTACGACTTCACGAAGCGGTCCGGATCGCCCCAGATGGTGCGGATCATCGCCGGCCACGGCCTCTTGACCACCAGGATCCCGCCCTGGCCCCACGGCACTTCGGTACCGGTCTCGTCGACCACCGCGGCCTGGATGCCCGGGAAGGGCAGCGTGCACGAACCCGGGATCAGCGGCGTCGCGCCCGGCATCGGCGTGATCATGTGCGCGCCGGTCTCGGTCTGCCAGAAGGTATCGACGATGGGGCAGCGGCTGCCGCCGACGTTCTGGTAGTACCACTCCCAGGCCGCCGGGTTGATCGGCTCGCCCACCGAGCCCAGCAGGCGCAGGCTGGAAAGGTCGTACTTGGTCGGATGCACCGCCGGGTTGTTGTCGGCGGCCTTGATCAGCGAGCGGATGGCAGTCGGCGCGGTGTAGAAGATGCTGACCTTGTGGTCCTGGATCATCTTCCAGAAGCGGCCGGCGTCCGGGTAGGTGGGCACGCCCTCGAACACGATCTCGGTCGCACCGCAGGCGAGCGGACCGTAGGTGATGTAGGTGTGGCCGGTGACCCAGCCGATGTCGGCGGTGCACCAGAAGACGTCGTTCGGCTTGATGTCGAAGGTGTATTGCATCGACAGCACGGCCTGCAGCAGGTAGCCGCCCGATGCATGCTGCACGCCCTTCGGCTTGCCGGTGGAACCCGAGGTGTAGAGGATGAACAGCGGATGCTCGGCCTCGACCCACTCCGGCTCGCACACGTCGGACTGATTCGCGCAGGCGTCGTGGAACCAGGTATCACGGCCGGCGACGATGTTGCACTCACCGCCGGTACGCTTCACCACGATGACGTTCTTGACGGTGTCGCAGCCACCCAGCGACAGCGCCTCGTCGGCGATCGGCTTCAGCGGCAGCGCCTTGCCGCCGCGGTGCTGGCCATCGGAGGTGATCAGCGCGACGGCGCCGGCATCCTCGATGCGGTCGCGCAGCGCATGAGCGGAGAAGCCACCGAACACGATGGAGTGCGTCGCGCCGATACGGGCGCAGGCCTGCATCGCGACCACGCCTTCGATCGACATCGGCAGGTAGATGACGACGCGGTCGCCCTTCTTCACGCCCATGCCGCGCAGCGCGTTGGCGAACTTGCTGACGCGCGACAGCAGGTCCTTGTAGGTGACCCGGGTGACTTCGCCGTTGTCGCCTTCGAAGATCAGCGCGACCTTGTCGCCCAGGCCGTTGTTGACGTTGCGGTCGAGGCAATTGTAGGAGACGTTCAGCTTGCCGTCGGCAAACCACTTGAAGAACGGCGCGTTGCTATCATCCAGAACCTGGGTGAACGGCACCTTCCAGTCCAGCAACTCCTTGGCACGGCGCCCCCAGAAGCCTTCGTAGTCATCCTCGGCTTCCTTGCACAGCGCGCGATACCCATCCATGCCCGACACCGCGGCATTCTTCACCACCTCTTCCGATGGGTTGTAAAAACGGACTTGCTCGTTGGACATGCTCACCTCTCCTCAACTGATCGAATGGTTGAAGTCGACCCTTGCGAGTCGGCCGGTTGAATCCGGCCTTTGAAAATTCAGCGGCTCTTCGGCGATTGCCCTCGCCCGCCGTTTCTGTTGCTGCCATTTGAAAATATTTATCTTACACAGGACTTACACAAGGAGTCGTGCGACCTGCGCCTTCACCCGGTGCTAGAATTTCCGGTTGTTGCGGCATTCTGCCCCCATGTCATTCGGAGACCAAGCGCCATGACCATCATTCGCGAAGA
>JAFEFM010000493.1 GCA_018240585.1 Pseudomonadota bacterium | reverse complement strand
CCAGGCGGCAAAGCCCGTCACGTCGCCGGCCGCGAAGCGGCATGCCGGTGCGAGCGCGTTGCCACGCTTGTCGATGTGACAGGCCAGCAGGCCATGTTCGTCGACCCGCAGCAGATAGGGAGAGTTGCTCATCGCTCAGACGGGAAGATGGGTCAGGATGTCATAGATGGGCCCCAGCACCGCGCTGGCCACCCACAGCAGCAGTGCGCCCATGGTCACGGTGAGGGCCGGCTCGAGCGCGGCCTGCAGGCGGGCGATGGATTCGCTCACCTCGCGGCGGTAGAAGCCGGACACGTTGTCGAGCGCGCGATCGAGCGCACCAGTCTGCTCGCCGACGCGCAGCATGCGCGTCACCAGCGGCGGGAACAGGCCGGTTGCGGTGAACGCCTGCGAGATCGTCTGGCCCTGCTCGATGCGCTGCGTGGCCGCGCGCAGGCCGTCGCGCAGCGCCAGGTTGCCGGTGATGTCCTGGCTGCTCCCGAGCGCGTCGATTACGTTGATGCCGGCCGCGTACAGGGTGGCGAACAGCGCGGCGAAGCGGGCCAGCGCCAGCTTGCGCCGCAGCTCGCCGACGAGTGGCAGGCGCAGCAGCAGGATGTCGCGGCGCAGGCGCAGCTTGCTCGAGCGGGCAAGCGCCATGCGCAGCCCGATTGCCGCGGTGCCCGCGGCCGCGATCAGCAACCAGCCCCAGGCCGCCAGCGCATGCGACAGCCACAGCAGTACGCGCGTCTGCAGCGGCAGCGCCTGCCCGGTGGTGCGGAACAGCTTTTCCAGTTCGGGCACCACATGCGTGAGGGCGACCACCACCGCGACACCGAGCAGGCTGCCGACGATGGCGGGGTAGATCGCCACACGCCGGGCATGGGTGGCGAGTTCGTCATCGCGCGCGATCGCGCTGCCGATGTCGCGGATCGCCTCCGGCAGCGTGCCGGCCTGTTCACCGGCGCGCAGCAGGCTGACGAATACCGCATCGAAGGCGGCGGGGTGGCGCGCGGCGGCCTCGGACAGCGGCCTGCCGGCGGCGATGTCCGCCAGCATGGCGCCGACGATGTCGCGCAAGCGCGCGTGCTGGACGGTGTCGCGCAGTTCGCCGAGGCTTTCGACCACTGGGATACCTGCGCTCAACAGTTGCTCGAGCTGGAAGCACAGGTGCACGAGCTCGCGGCGCGGAATCCGCGAGCGCCACAGTGGCTCGCGCGCCGGCTCGCCGTTGATGAGGCTGAGGTTGCGTTCGGCCAGCCGGCGCTCGAGTTCGTCGACATCGTCGGCCTCCAGCTCGCCGCGCACGGTCTGCCCGTCCGGCTGCATGGCGCGGTAGCGATAGCGCATGGCGAGGTTCCCTGCGATCAGGCCGCGCGCGCGTCGAGCGCGACGACGCGGGCGAGTTCCTGCAGCGAGGTCGTGCCCTCGAGCACGCGTCGCACGCCGTCTTCTGCGAGCGTGAGAAAACCATTGTCGCGGGCGTGGGCGAGCATGGCCTGGGGGCTGGCGCGCCGCGCCACCAGGTCGTCGAGCGTCGCATCCATGCACAGCAGTTCCATGATCGCGATGCGGCCGCGATAGCCGCGGAAGCCGCATGCCGCGCATCCGACCGGATGGTGGATGATGGCGTCCGGCCCCGCGGCAGGCAGGCCGAGGCGGCGGCGCTCGCTGGCTTCGGCGACGTGCGGCTCGCGGCAATGCGGGCACAGGCGACGGATCAGGCGCTGGGCGAGGATGCCGATCAGGTTGCCGACCAGCAGCTCCGGCCGGATGCCGATGTCCATCAGGCGCGGAATCGCCGCCACGGCAGAGCCTGCATGCAGCGTCGCATACACCTGGTGACCGGTGAGCGCGGCGCGGATGGCCATCTCCGCGGTGTCGGCGTCGCGGATCTCGCCCACCAGGATGATGTCCGGGTCCTGCCGCAGCAGCGCGCGCACGCCGCCGGCAAAATCGAGCCGGCTGGCTTCGCCGACCGCCGTCTGGCGCACGAGGGGCAGCGGATATTCGACCGGATCTTCCAGGGTCATGATGTTCACCTCTTCGGTGTTGAGGTGGTTCAGCACCGAGTAGAGCGTGGTGGTCTTGCCGCTGCCGGTGGGGCCGGTGACGAGGATCAGGCCTTCGGGCCGCGCCAGCATGCGCTGCAGCGTTGCGCGCTGGTCGGCGGCGAGGCCGAGCGCAGCCAGCGGCACGATGCCTTTCTGGCGGTCGAGGATGCGCAGCACGATATTTTCGCCATGCAGCGTGGGCTGGGTGGCGACGCGCAGGTCGATCGGCCGCCCGCCCACCCCCAGGCCGATGCGGCCGTCCTGCGGTGCGCGCGTCTCGGCGATGTCGAGCCCGGCCATGACCTTGAGCCGCACCGCCATCTCGGGCCAGCTCGCGCGGTGCAGCGCGCGCACCTGATGCAGCAGGCCGTCGATGCGGTAGCGCACGCGCAGGAAGCCGGCCTCCGGTTCGAAATGCACGTCCGAGGCGCCCTGTGCGACTGCATCGGCGATGAGCGCATCGACCAGCCTCACCACCGGCGGCAGGCGTTCTCCCGGCTCGCGGAAATGGGGGGCGGACGACCCGCCGCGGGTGCAGTCCATCTCGCGCAGGATGTCGTCGATCGAGCTCGCGCGGCCGTAGTGCTGGTCGATGGCCTGTACCAGCTCGGACTCGCCGGCCACGCGCAGGTCGAGGCAGATGTCGGCGGCGAGATGGCCGCGCAGGCGGTCGAGGGCGACGATGTCGTCGGCGTCGGCGAGCGCCACCGTCAGCCGTCGCTCCTCGCTGTCGAAGTGCAGCGGCAGCAGGCAGTGGCGCCGGGCGATCTCGTGCGGCAGCAGCGCCAGCGCCTCGGCTTCCGGCAGTGTGGTTGCGAGATCGACGCAGGGCCGGCCGACGCGTGCGGCGAGCACGTCGCGCAGCGCTGATTCCTGGACGAAGCCGAGCTCGACCAGCAGGCGGCCCAGCGGCCGATGGTGGCGGCGCTGCTCGTGCAGCGCGATGCGCAACTGGTCGCTGCCGATGAGCCCGGCGGCGCACAGTTGTTCGCCGATCCGTCCGCCGCCGGCCGACGGCGTGGCCGAGGGGCCCGGCGCGCCTTGCGCTTCGGCGTCGCGCGCGCGTCCGGCGGTGGCGGGCATGTCGGCGGGAAGAAAGGCGAGGGGAGGCAGATGCGGGATGTTCATGTCAGCCGGGGCCTCCGGGTCAGGGAACGTGGATGGTGGTCGCCGCCGCCGCTGGCAGTTGCGGCCGCAACGGCGCCTGAGGGAAGTTGCGCTCGCCGGGCGCAGGGTCTGTGGCGAGAAAATCGCCGCCGGGCAGGCGCTTGCGGTAGGTGGCGTAATCGCCGCGGGTGCTGGGGTCTTCGATCAGCAGCGGCCGCAGGAAGATGAGCAGCTCGGTGCGCCGCACCGCGTTCTCGCGGCGGGTGACGGCTTCGCCCAGCAGTGGCAGGTCGCCCAGCAGCGGGATGCGCCCGCTGTCGTAGTCGATCTTGTCTTCCATCAGCCCGCCGAGCACGCCGATCTCGCCGCTGCGCAGACGCAGCACGGACTCGATCTCGCGCGTCCGGATCTGGGGCACGCGGTTGGGGATGCTGCCCAGCGACGGGTTGGGGTCGTCGCGGAAGCCCGAGATGCCCGAGATGGTCGGTCGCACATTGAGCGTGATATCGCCGTTCGCACTGACCTGGGGCGTGACCGACATCACCATGCCGACCGACACCGACTGCGGCGTCGTCGTGGCGGTGGTCTTCTCGCGCTTGCTGTCGTCGTACTGGGTGGTCGAGGCATCGACGAGGAAATAGACGACTTCCTCGACCACCTTGAGCATCGCGGTCTGGTTGTTGAGCACCGACAGCCGCGGGCTGGACAGCACCTTGACGGTGCCGAAGGTCTCGAGCAGCTCGAGCCGCACGTCGAGCTGGCCGGACAGATAGCTCAGCGTGGGCATGCCGCTGCCGGCATCGTTGCTGCCGCGCGGCCGCACGCTCCAGCCCGGCGCGCCGAGGCGGGTCCAGTCGATGCCCTGGCGATAGCCGTCGGCGAGGGTCACTTCGACGATGGTGGCCTCGATCATCACCTGCCGGCGCGAGGCCAACTGCACCTGGTCGAGGTAGGTGCGGATGTTGTCGTGCTGGTGGCCACTGGCGCGCACCATGAGCACGCCGGTTTCGCGGTTGACGAGCAGCCGGCGATCGTCTGCCGCATCGCCGCGCCGGCCGCCGCCGTCCTCGTCGAGGATGGCGCGGATGTCGGAAGCGACCGATTCCCAGAACTGGTTCACCGAGCGCGTCTCGATCTGGGTCACGGAGGCATTACCCCCGCTGCTGCTGCCTGCCTGACGCGTCGTCGCCGAGCTGCTGGTGGCGATCTGCGTGCTGGTGGCGACGGTGCCGCTCATCGTGCGGGTGAGGTTGACGTAGTCGAGCTGGTAGCTGCGCAGGAAGGGTGTATCCGGCCGCACGCTCACCTGGCGGCCGTCCACTTCGATGCGCAGCCGGGCCTGGCGTGCGATCCGTGCCAGCAGGTCGGGGAGTCCCTGGTTCACTGCGTTCAGCGTGACGTTGCCGGCCAGGCCCGGGTGCAGGTCGATGTCCAGATTGGCGTCGCGTGCGATCGCAAACAGCAACTGCTCCACCGGCACGTTGCGCACCGTCACCGAATACGTCGGCGCCGACGCGGCGCCGGTCGCCGGCGCGGCGGGCTGCAGAGGGGCGGGCTGCAGGGACGTCGCCCCGGACGCGGCAGGGCGGCGGCCGTCGAGCTGCTGCGATGGCGGCACCGGCGCACCCCGCGTCAGGTGGCCTTCATGCGGCACCGAGACGGGCGTCTGCGCGCAGCCCGCGAGCAGCGCGACGAGTAGCGGCAGGGCAGGATGGAAAGGTGCCATGGGCGATGCAGTCGGGAAAATGTATTTCGCATATCATTGCGCTGTCGGCAGCGAGAGAATATGCCAAATTCATTTTCATGCAACTGTAATTTGATCGGGTGTCTGCTCCGCTTTCGTTGCCGCGGTGCAACACTGGCCCGGGATCGCATCTGTCGTCTGCTAAACTGCCGGGTTCGGAATTGGTTGAAATTTTCTCGTGTCGATTTCTCTCGTCGATCATTCTCCTGTCGTCTCGCTGCGCGACGCCCGCTTCGCCTATGGCGAGCGCGAGGTGCTGCGCGGCATCGACCTGACCGTGCATCGCGGCCAGGTGGTGGCCATCATGGGCGGCAGCGGTTGCGGCAAGACCACCTTGCTGCGGCTGATCGGCGGGCAGTTGCGGGCGAGTTCCGGGGCGGTCGAAGTCGAGGGGCGAGAGCTGGCGCACATGCCGCGGCGCGAGCTCTACGCGCTGCGTCGGCGCATGGGCATGCTGTTCCAGTTCGGGGCGTTGTTCACCGACATGACGGTGTTCGACAACGTCGCCTTCCCGCTGCGCGAGCACACCGACCTGCCGCCGGGCATGGTTCGCGACCTGGTGATGATGAAGCTGCAGGCGGTGGGCCTGCGCGGCGCCCATGCCTTGAAACCGGCGGAGCTCTCCGGCGGCATGGCGCGTCGCGTGGCGCTGGCGCGCGCGGTGGCGCTCGATCCGATGCTGATCATGTACGACGAGCCCTTCGCCGGGCTGGATCCGATCTCGCTCGGCGTCGTCGGCCAGTTGATCAGGCGCCTGAACGACGCGCTCGGCGCCAGCTCGATCATGGTGACGCACGACGTGCATGAGTCGCTTTTGATCGTCGATTACATTTACTTCGTGTCGGAAGGGCGCATCGTCGCGCAGGGGACGCCTGACGAGATCCGTGCTTCCACCGACCCCTTCGTGCACCAGTTCGTGAATGCCGAGGCGGACGGTCCGGTGGCCTTCCACTATCCGGCGCCGCCGATCGACAGCCTGCTGCAGGAGGTGCGTCCATGAAGGGGTTGCTCGACATGCTGCGCCGTATCGGTGCGATGACCGTCGACGGCGTCTGGCGCCTCGGCTTCGCGATGCGCTTCTTCGCTGCGGTGCTGATGTACTCCGGCCAGTCGCTGCGCCGGCTGCACCTGACCGTGCGCGAGATCTATTTCAGCGGCGTGCTGTCGCTGCTGATCATCGTCGTCTCGGGACTGTTCGTCGGTCTGGTGCTCGGATTGCAGGGCTATGAAACATTGCAGCGTTATGGTTCGTCCGAAGCGCTGGGCGTGCTGGTGGCGCTGTCGCTGACGCGCGAACTGGGACCGGTGGTTGCCGGCCTGCTGTTCGCCAGCCGTGCCGGTTCGGCGGTCACGGCGGAGATCGGCCTGATGAAGGCCACCGAGCAGTTGAAGGCGATGGACATGATGGCGGTCAATCCGATCGCCCGCGTGGTGGCGCCGCGCTTCTGGGGTGGCGTGATCTCGATGCCGCTGCTGGCGGCGATGTTCTCGGCAATGGGCGTGTTCGGCGGCTGGCTGATCGGCGTCGTGGTGATCGGCGTCGACGACGGTGCGTTCTGGTCGCAAATGCAGGCGGCGGTGGATTTTCGTTACGACGTGATGAACGGCGTGATCAAGTCGGTGGTCTTCGGTATTGCCGTGTCTCTGATCGCGGTGTTCGAAGGCTACGATTGCAGCCCGACGGCCGAGGGGGTTTCCCGTGCCATCACACGTACCGTGGTGACGTCGGCGCTGGCGATCCTCGCGCTGGATTTCGTGCTCACCTCTTTCATGTTCCGGGGTCAATGATGAGTCGTACCACGCTCGACCTTTGGGTCGGCTTCTTTGTCGCGCTGGGCTGCGCCGCGCTGATCTTCCTGGCGATGAAGGTCGGCAATTTTTCGGGCTTCAACAGCGCCCCCACCTATGTCGTCGAGGCGCCGTTCGACAATATCGGCGGCCTCAAGGTGCGCGCGCCGGTGAAGAGCGCGGGTGTCGTCGTCGGTCGCGTCGCCGGCATCAGCTTCGATGCGCAGCGTTACCGCGCGGTGGTGCGGCTCGAACTCGACCGCCAGTATCCGTTCCCGCGCGATACCATTGCGACGATCCTGACCTCGGGGCTGCTCGGCGAGCAGTACGTCGGGCTGGAAGCGGGCGGCGACTCCGAGATGCTCGCCAACGGCGACACCGTGGCGATGACGCAGTCGGCCGTCGTGCTCGAGAAGTTGATCAGCCAGTTCATGTTCAACCGTGCCGCGGAAACGCCGGCTCCAGCGTCGAAGTGACATCGCTTCGGCCGCCGCGGGAGATTCACGCCATGAAGAACAACATGCTTGCCGTCGCGGGTCGACCTCGTCTCGGTCGCCGTCTTCTGCCCTTGCTGGCGTCCGCGCTGTTGCTGGGCGCCTGCGCGAGCACGCCGCGCAATCCTGACGATCCGCTCGAGGGCTACAACCGGGCGATGTTCAGCTTCAACGAGCAGGTCGACAAGGTCGTGCTGAAACCGGTGGCCGAAGTGTACGACGCGGTGCTGCCCTCCCCCGTGCACACGGCCATCGGCAATGTGTTCGGCAACCTGGGCGACCCCTGGATCGCGTTGAACAACCTGCTGCAGGGCAAGGTCGCCGACGGTCTCAGCGACATGATGCGCTTCATGGTCAATTCGACCTTCGGCCTGCTCGGCCTGCTCGATGTCGCCACCGAAGCCGGCCTGCCCAAGCACGACGAGGATCTGGGCCAGACCCTGGGCCGCTGGGGCGTGGGCGAAGGCGCGTATTTCGTCCTGCCCATCTTCGGTCCGCGCACGATCCGTGATGCCGCTGCGTTCCCTGCCGACCTGGCGGCGAATGCCGCATGGAATTCGAACCACATTCCGACCCGCAACACCGTCACCGCCGTGCGCATCACCCACGAGCGCTGGCGTGCGCTGGGGACCGAGAAGACGCTGGAAGAAGGCACGATCGACAAGTACGCCTACGTGCGCGACTTCTATCTTGAACAACGCCGTTACAAGGTTTTCGACGGTGCGCCGCCGCGGGTGTACGAAGATTTCAACGGTGCCTCGGCCGCACCGCTCGGTACCGGCGTCGATACGGCGGCGAGCCGGGCGGTCGAGAATCTCGAACTCCTGGGTGCCGACGGGTCGAACCTGGCCCTGAGCAGCCCTGCCGACGAATCGAAGTGAGCATGCTGAATCCCATGAAACGCCTTCTTGCCTTCTTCTTCACCTGTGTTCTTGCCCTGATCGCGCCGGCGGCGATGGCGGCCGACGTCACGCCCCCGGACGTGCTGGTGCGCGACGTCACCAACGAGGTGCTCACCATCGTGCGTGCCGACAAGGCGATCCAGGCCGGCGACACGCATCGCGTGATCCAGCTCGTCGATGCCAAGGTGCTGCCGCACTTCGACTTTCGCCGCATGACCATGCTCGCGGTGGGCCGCGACTGGCGTGATGCCACGCCGGCACAGCAGACCAGGCTGACCGAAGCTTTCCGGACCCTGCTGGTGCGCACCTATTCGAACGCCCTCACCCAGTACCGTGACCAGGTCATCGACTTCAAGCCGAACCGTATCGCCGACACCGACACCCGCGTGCAGATCCGCACCGAAGTGCGTCAGGCAGGGGCGCAGCCGATCGGCATCGACTACATGCTGGAGAAGTCGGAGAAGGGCTGGAAGGTGTTCGATGTGGTGGTTGCCGGCGTGAGCCTGGTGACGAACTATCGCAGCAGCTTCTCGCAGGAGGTTCGCACTGGCGGCATCGACGGCCTCATCCGTTCGATCGAGGACAAGAACCGCTCGCTCGAATCGGAGCAGGCGCGTAAATGAGCGCTGCTGTGGGTGATGTGCTGCGGCTGGAAGGCGCACTGACCATGCTGACTGCTCCGGCCATGCTCGAGGTCGGGCGGCGGCGCGCGGCCGAGGCCGATCTGGTGGTGGATCTTTCCGCCGTCACCGAGGCCGATTCGGCGGCGCTGGGGCTGCTGCTCGACTGGGCGCGTACTGCGCGTGCCGCCGGCCATGGCCTGAGCTTCCAGGCGTTGCCGGCCGGGCTGGCGAGCCTGGCAGCGCTTTACGACGTCGATACCCTGCTGCCACTTTCCGGAGCGAATGCGCGATGAGCGTACCGGCGATACGCATCCAGCAGGTCACCAAGAATTACGGTTCGCTGAAGGCGCTCGGCGGCGTCGATCTCGAGATCGGGCAGGGCGAATTCTTCGGATTGCTCGGCCCCAACGGCGCGGGCAAGACCACGCTGATCTCCTCGCTTGCCGGCATCGTGCGACCCGATGGCGGCACGCTCGAGGTGATGGGCCACAACGTCGTCACCGACTACCGCAACGCGCGGCGCAACCTGGGCGTGGTGCCGCAGGAACTGGTGTTCGACCCCTTCTTTTCGGTGCGCGAGCTGCTGCGCATCCAGTCGGGCTATTTCGGCATCCGCAGCAACGACGACTGGATCGACGAGATCCTCGCCAGCCTCGACCTCACCGGCAAGGCCAACGCCAACATGCGCGCGCTGTCCGGCGGCATGAAGCGGCGCGTGCTGGTGGCGCAGGCGCTGGTGCACCGGCCGCCGGTCATCGTCCTCGACGAGCCGACCGCCGGCGTGGACGTCGAACTGCGCCAGGGTTTGTGGCATTTCATCCGCAAGCTCAATCGCGATGGCCACACCATCGTGCTGACCACGCACTACCTGGAAGAAGCCGAAACGCTGTGCGGCCGCATCGCCATGCTGAAGGGCGGTCGCGTCGTCGCGCTGGACACCACCGGCAACCTGCTGCGTCGCTTTGCCAAGCACAGCCTGCTGCGGGTGCGCCTGCAGCGCCCCGACGCCGGTGTCGCGCTGGGAGGTGCGGCAGAGGAGGAGGGTGGCTGGGTGGAGTTCGCGTTCGACAGCTACCAGGAGGTCGAACCCGTGCTCGCACGGCTGCGCGAGGCTGACGCCGGCCTGGTCGAGATGCAACTGGGCGAGCCGGACCTCGAGCGCGTCTTCGTGGAGGTGATGAATCGTGCTTGATCCGCAAGCCCGTCCGCAGTCGGCGCCGCGCATCGAGCCGATGCCGGTGGATTCGCCGTTCACCGGCTTTCGCACCCTGTTGTACAAGGAAGTGCTGCGCTTCTGGAAAGTCGCGTTCCAGACGGTGGCGGCGCCCGTGCTCAATGCGGTGCTGTACCTCCTGATCTTCTCCCATGTGCTGGACCGCCACGTCACCGTGTACGGGGATGTCGCCTATACCGCCTTCCTGGTCCCCGGCCTGGTGATGATGTCCGTGCTGCAGAACGCCTTTGCCAACAGTTCGTCTTCCCTGATCCAGAGCAAGATCACCGGCAACATCATCTTCGTGCTGCTCCCGCCGCTGTCCTACCGCGAGTTCTACGCGGCCTACGTGATCGCATCGACGCTGCGCGGCCTCTTCGTCGGTCTGGGCGTGCTGCTGGTGTCGCTGCCCTTCGTCGATCTGCCGATCGCCAATCCGCTGTGGGTGCTGGCCTTCGCCCTGATGGGTGGCGTCATCCTCGGTTCCTTCGGCGTCATTGCCGGTATCTGGGCGGACAAGTTCGATCAGCTTGCGGCGTTCCAGAACTTCCTGATCATGCCGCTGACGATGCTGTCAGGCGTGTTCTACTCCATCCATTCACTGCCGCCGATCTGGCAGAGCGTGTCGCACTTCAACCCGTTCTTCTTCATGATCGATGGCTTCCGCTATGGCTTCTTCGGCCAGTCCGACACTTCGCCCTGGCTGTCGCTGGGCGTCGTCGGCGCCTGTTTCGTGCTGCTCGCCGCGCTGACGCTGGCCATGCTCGGTCGCGGCTACAAGCTGCGTTCGTAAAGGAATTCCTCATGTTTGAATCAAGCGAGATCAAGCGTCTCATCGAGCAGGGCATGCCCTGCGATTTCGTCGCCATCGAAGGTGACGACGGCGTGCATTTCACCGGCATCGTCGTCAGCAAGGCCTTCGAGGGCAAGCCGCGCGTGCGCCAGCACCAGGCGGTGTACGCCACGCTCGGCGCGCTGATGGGCAACGAGATCCATGCCCTGCAGTTGCAGACCTTCACCCCTGCACAGTGGGAAACGGGTCGCGGCGAACTGGGAATGTGAGCGGCGCATGGACAGACTTCTGATCGAGGGCGGCAGCCGCCTGTGTGGCGAGATCGCCATTTCCGGTGCCAAGAACGCCGCGCTGCCCATCCTGTGCGCAGCCCTGCTGACGCGCGAGCCGGTGACCTTCACCAACGTGCCGCAGTTGAACGACATCGGCACCCTGCTGAAGCTGCTCGCGCAGATGGGCGTCAAGGTCGTGCGCGATGGCGATGTCGTCACGCTGGACGCGGGCGAGTTGAACAATCCGGTGGCGCCCTACGAGATGGTGAAGACCATGCGCGCCTCCATCCTCGTGCTCGGCCCGCTGGTGGCGCGCTGCGGCGAGGCGAAAGTGTCGCTGCCGGGCGGCTGTGCGATCGGGGCGCGGCCGGTGGACCAGCACATCAAGGGCCTGCAGGCGATGGGCGCCGAAGTGCGCGTCGAGCACGGCTATGTGCATGCGGCGGTGCCGCGCCTGAAGGGCGCGCGCCTGTTCACCGACATGGTGACGGTGACCGGCACCGAGAACCTGATGATGGCCGCCTGTCTGGCCGACGGCGAGACGGTGATCGAGAACGCCGCACGCGAGCCCGAGGTCGTCGATCTGGCGAACTGCCTGGTGTCGATGGGCGCGCAGATCTCCGGCGCGGGGACCGACGTGATCCGCATCCGCGGCGTTGAGCGACTGCATGGCGCAACGCACCGCATCATGCCCGATCGCATCGAGACCGGCACCTACCTGTGCGCCGCGGCGGTGACGGGCGGCGAAGTGCGGCTGACCGGCACTTCGACGAGCTACCTCGACTCGGTCGTCGACAAGCTGATGGATGCCGGTTGCGAGGTCGTGTCCGAACGCGATGCGATCAGCCTCAAGGCGCCGGCACGACTCAATCCGGTCAGCCTGCGCACGGCGCCCTATCCGGCCTTCCCGACCGACATGCAGGCCCAGTTCATGGCGATTAACTGCGTGGCCAACGGCGTGGCGATGATCCGCGAGACGATCTTCGAGAACCGCTTCATGCACGCGGTGGAACTGCAGCGCCTGGGAGCGGACATCCGCATCGACGGCAACACCGCGATGGTCCAGGGGGTCGCGAAGCTGGAAGGCGCCACGGTGATGGCGACCGACCTGCGCGCTTCGGCCAGTCTGGTGGTGGCGGGCCTGGTCGCACAGGGAGAGACCGTGATCGAGCGCATCTACCATCTCGATCGAGGCTACGAGCGGCTGGAAGCCAAGCTTGCAGCGCTTGGAGCGAAGGTGCGTCGACTGCGCTGAGCGAGGCTCGAACAGGGCGGGCTGGCGCGAGCCGGCCCGGTCAGTGCTCGCCAGCGATCCTCGGGCGCCGGCTGGCCGGTGTCAGAGGTCGAACTGTCCGTTCGCTTCCGGCTGCCACGTCACCTCCAGCACTTGCAGCCGGATCGCATTGCCGTCCGGCGTCTTCCAGTCGATGACCTGGCCTGCCGACAGACCCAGCAGTGCGCTGCCCGCGGGCGAGAAGATCGATACCCGGCGTGCTTCGGCGTCCGCGTCCTTCGGGTAGGCCAGCGTCAGCTCGTATTCGCGGCCGGTGTTTTCCTCGAGGAAGCGCGCGCGGCTGTTCATCGTGATCACGTCAGCGGGCATGTCCTGCGGCTCGCGCACGTCAGCGCGCTCGAGTTCGTTGCGCAGGCCGTCGAGATCGCTGCGGCTGCGGAAGGCGGGGAGGGCCAGCAGACCCTCGAGGCGTTCGAGGTCGCTGCTGGAGACGATGATCGACGGTTGCATGTTGCCGGTTTCCTGCTTGTCGTGTGCGCCGCAGAGGCGGCGGAACAAAAGAAAAGGCCGAACCGCGAACAACGGTTCAGCCAGACGCCTCGAAGGCTAACAGAAGCGGCGCCGGGTTACAATGCGGGCTCTTCCCGATCAAGGCTTTTCACGTGTCCAGCATCACCCTCGCCCTGTCCAAGGGCCGCATCTTCGAAGAGACCCTGCCGCTGCTGGCGGCAGCCGGCATCGTGCCCACCGACAACCCCGAGTCCTCGCGCAAGCTCATCATCGGCACCAACCGGCCCGATGTGCGTCTGGTCATCGTGCGCGCCACCGACACGCCGACCTACGTGCAGTACGGCGCGGCCGACCTCGGCATCGCCGGCAAGGACGTGCTGATCGAACACGGCGGCGCGGGCCTGTACCAGCCGCTGGACCTGAACATCGCGCGCTGCCGGCTTTGCGTGGCGGTGCGCAAGGGCTTCGACTATGCCGCGGCGACGCGTCCCGGCGGACGCATCCGGGTGGCGACCAAGTACATCAGCGCCGCCAAGGCGCACTTCGCCGGCAAGGGCATGCATGTCGACCTGATCAAGCTCTACGGCTCGATGGAACTTGCGCCGCTGGTGGGGCTCGCCGACGCCATCGTGGATCTGGTATCCACCGGCAGCACGCTGCGCGCGAACAATCTCGAGGAGGTCGAGGACATCATGCCGATCAGCTCGCGCCTGATCGTCAACCAGGCTTCACTCAAGCTCAAGCGCGAACTGCTGCAGCCGGTGCTGGACGCCTTCGCCGGCGCGGTGAAACCCTGAGGACGCACCCATGAGCCAGACGCCGATCCGCCACCTCGACGCCCGCGATGCCGGATTCCTGACCACGCTCGATGCGCTGCTCGCCTTCGAGGCCGAGGCCGACGAGCGCATCGACACGGCCGTCACCGAGATTCTGCGTGCGGTGCGTACCACCGGCGATGCCGCGGTGGTCGAATACACGCGCCGATTCGATGCGCTGGAGGTGCATTCGATGGCAGCGTTGGAGCTGCCCAAGTCCGCACTGCATGCCGCGCTCGATGGCCTGAGCGTCGAACAGCGCGAGGCGCTGCGCATCGCCGCCGATCGCGTGCGTGTCTATCACCAGCGGCAGAAGGGCGAATCCTGGGAATACACGGAGGCCGACGGCACCCGCCTCGGCCAGAAGGTGACGCCGCTCGACCGTGTCGGCCTGTACGTGCCGGGTGGGCGCGCGTCCTATCCGAGTTCGGTGCTGATGAACGCGATCCCGGCCAAGGTCGCCGGCGTCGGCGAGCTGATCATGGTGGTGCCCACGCCGCGCGGCGAGCAGAATCCGCTGGTGCTGGCAGCCGCGGCGATCACCGGCGTCGACCGCGTATTCACGATCGGCGGCGCGCAGGCGGTGGCGGCGCTCGCCTACGGCACGCAGACCATCCCGCAGGTGGACAAGATCGTCGGCCCGGGCAACGCCTTCGTCGCAGAGGCCAAGCGCCGCGTGTTCGGCACCGTGGGCATCGACATGGTGGCCGGGCCTTCCGAGGTGCTGATCATCTCCGACGGCAGCGGCCACGCGGACTGGGTGGCGATGGATCTCTTCGCTCAGGCCGAGCACGACGAGCTCGCGCAGTCCATCCTGCTTTGTACCGACGCAAATTTCATCGATGCGGTGCACGAGGCGATCGATCGCCTGCTGCCGAGCATGCCGCGACGAGACACCATCGCGAAATCCCTGGCCAACCGCGGCGCGCTGATCCGCGTCGATAGCCTCGAACAGGCTTGCGCGATCGCCAACCGCATCGCGCCCGAGCACCTCGAGCTGTCGCTGGAAAACGCCGAAGCCTGGATCGACCACATCCGCCACGCCGGCGCGATCTTCGTCGGCCACTGGGCGGTGGAAGCGCTCGGCGATTACTGTGCCGGCCCCAACCACGTGCTGCCGACGATGCGCAGCGCGCGCTTCTCGTCGCCGCTGGGCACCTACGACTTCCAGAAGCGCACCAGCATCGTCAATATTTCCGAAGCCGGGGCGCAGCATCTGGGCAAGGTGGCGTCCATCCTCGCGCACGGCGAGGGCCTGCAGGCGCATGCTCGCTCTGCGGAGATGCGGCTGAAGGTCTGAGCGAGAAGTCTCCGGTCTGAGTGACAGCAACGCGGCAAGTCATGCGCGTCCGGAGCATCCCTTCTGCAGGCTGCGGAACTCGCCCTTCGGGTTCAGACAGTCCTCGCCTGCGACAGGGATGCTCCGGGCTCCTCGGGCTGGGCTTGTCGCTTGCTCAGCGGTCGAGAATCTCTCTTAGCGCAGCTACCAGAACCTCGCACTGTTCGTCTGTCCCCACCGTGATGCGCAGGAACTGGTCGATGCGTGGCGCCTTGAAGTGGCGCACGATGATCGCACGCTTG
>JAFEFM010000492.1 GCA_018240585.1 Pseudomonadota bacterium | reverse complement strand
TAGAGCCGTTGAAGATCACGTCCTGCATCGACTCGCCGCGCAGGGCCGAAGCCCGTGTTTCGCCCAGCACCCAGCGCACCGCGTCGATGATGTTGGACTTGCCGCAGCCGTTCGGTCCCACAACGCCGACGAGGTTGCCCGGCGTAAGCACGGTCGTCGGGTCGACGAATGTCTTGAAGCCGGCGAGTTTTAGCTTGGAAAGGCGCACTTCTGGGAGGAACGGAGCGTTCTGCGGGGCAAGGGACAAGCTGCAGGCGCGTCGGGCGCCAGCGGGGCGCGCCATGATAACATCGACGGCCCTCCCCACTGCCGCGCCCGTCCATACCCACGGGCGGAAATTGTTCCAAAGTGAATCCGAACCTCGACCGCCTCCAGCCCTACCCGTTCGAGAAGCTGCGCGCCCTGTTCGACGGCGTCACGCCGTCGGCGGCCCACAAGCCGATCCGTCTTGCGATCGGCGAGCCGCAGCATCCGACGCCCGGCTTCATCCGCCAGACGCTGGCAGACAATCTCGGCGGCCTCGCCACCTACCCCACGACCCTCGGCAGCGATGCGCTGCGCGGTGCCATCGCGCACTGGCTGCAGCGCCGCTACGGGCTGCCTGTGGTCGATCCGGCGACCCAGGTGATACCGGTGAATGGTTCGCGCGAAGCCCTGTTCGCGTTCGCACAGTGCGTGGTCGATGGTAGCCGTCCCAACGCCAAGGTGGTGAGCCCCAATCCCTTCTATCAGATCTACGAAGGCGCGGCCTTGCTGGCCGGTGCCGAGCCGGTGTTCCTGAATACCCTGCCCGGCGACGGCTTCGCCTACGACTTCGACTCGATCGACGATGCCACCTGGCGTGACGTCCAACTGATCTACGTGTGCTCGCCGGGCAACCCCACCGGCCGCGTGCTGGGCCTCGCGGAGTGGGAGCGCCTGTTCACGCTGTCCGACCGCTATGGCTTCGTGATCGCCGCGGACGAATGTTATTCGGAGATCTACTTCGACGACGACGCCCGGCCCATTGGCGGTCTGGAAGCAGCATGGCGCCTGGGGCGTACCGATTTCCGCAATGTCGTCATGTTCTCGAGCCTGTCCAAGCGTTCGAACGTTCCGGGCATGCGCTCAGGATTCGTCGCCGGCGACGCCAGGATTCTCGCCGGTTTCCTGCGCTACCGCACGTATCACGGCTGCGCCATGAATCCGGCGGTACAGGCCGCGTCGGTCGCCGCCTGGAATGACGAGGAACATGTCGACGAGAACCGCCGCCTCTATCGCGATAAATTCGCGCGCATCACGCCCATGCTCAAGCCGTGGCTGGCCACGGACGTGCCGGATGCGGGCTTCTACCTGTGGGCCGGCGTGCCGCAGGGAATGACGGACACCGAGTTCGCCCGCCGACTGCTGGCTGAATATAATGTGACGGTCCTGCCGGGCAGTTTCCTCGCCCGCGAAGCGCACGGCATCAACCCTGGCGCCGGCTTCATCCGCATCGCGCTGGTGGCCGACACGCACGAATGCGTGGAAGCGACCGAGCGCCTGATCGCTTTCTGTCAAAAACTCTGAGAGACCTTTCCATGCACGCTCTGCAAAGCATCATCGACGACGCCTTCGAGAATCGCGCCAGCCTGTCGCCCACCTCCGCTCCGGCCGAAATCCGCGACGCGGTGGAACAGGTCATCGCCGGCCTTGACGCTGGCACGCTGCGCGTGGCCGAGAAGAAGGATGGCCAGTGGGTGGTGAATCAATGGATCAAGAAGGCGGTGCTGATCTCCTTCCGCCTGCGCGACAACGAGGTGGTGCAGGCCGGGGGCCTCAACTTCTACGACAAGGTCGCAACCAAGTTCGCCGACTACACTCCGGAGCAGTTCCGCGCCGGCGGCTTCCGCGTGGTACCGCCCGCCACGGCACGCAAGGGCAGCTTCATCGGCAAGAACGTGGTGCTGATGCCCTCGTACGTGAATATCGGCGCCTATGTGGATGAAGGATCGATGGTCGACACCTGGGCGACGGTCGGCTCCTGCGCGCAGATCGGCAAGAACGTGCATCTGTCCGGCGGTGTCGGCATCGGCGGCGTGCTGGAGCCGGTGCAGGCCGGTCCGGTGATCATCGAGGACAACGTTTTCGTCGGCGCCCGCTCGGAAGTGGTCGAGGGCGTGATCATCGAGGAGAACGCCGTGCTGTCGATGGGCGTGTATATCGGCATGAGCACCAAGATCTACGATCGCGAGACCGGTGAAGTGACCTACGGCCGCGTGCCCGCCGGTGCCGTGGTGGTGCCGGGCAGCCTGCCCTCGGCCGACGGCAAGTACAGCCTGTATTGCGCGGTGATCGTGAAGAAGGTCGACGCGCAGACGCGCGCCAAGACGGGCATCAACGAGTTGCTGCGCGGCGCCTGATCCCTGCATGCGGCGAGACGGTCGCGGCCTCGCCTCGAGCGGCGGCCGTCGCGCTCGCCTCGCGTCTTCCGGCCATCCCGCCCACGGTCAAGGAGTCTGTCTCGAATGATCTTCGACAGCCTGTTCCAGCTCATGGCCGACAAGCAGGCCTCCGATCTCTTCGTCACCGCCGGCGCCCCGATCCACATCAAGATCCAGGGGCACACTATGCCGATCAACCAGCAGGTCATGGACCCCGGCATGGTCCAGCGCATGGTTGCGGAGGCGGTCACACCGGAGCAGATGGAGCGCTTCCAGCACGATCGGGAGCTCAACCTTTCCTTTGGCCGGCGCGATCTGGGCAATTTCCGCGTCAACGTCTTCTGGCAGCGCAACTCGATGGCCGTCGTGGTGCGCTTCATCCAGAGCGAGATCCCGACCGTCGAGCAACTCGGCCTTCCGCGGATCCTGTCCGAACTGGTTCTGGAAAAGCGCGGCCTGATCATGGTCGTCGGGGCAACCGGCTCGGGCAAGTCGACGACCCTCGCATCGATGCTGGATCACCGCAACCGTAATCGCTCGGGGCATATCCTGACGGTCGAGGATCCGATCGAATACCTCTTCCAGCACCGCAAGTCGGTGGTCAACCAGCGCGAGGTCGGCATCGACACGCTGAGCTGGGAAGAAGCCTTGCGCAACGCGATGCGGCAGGCGCCTGACTGCATCCTCATCGGCGAGATCCGTGATCGCGAGACGATGCAGGCAGCGCTGTCCTACTCGCAAACCGGCCATCTGTGCCTGGCAACGCTGCATGCCAACAACGCCTATCACGCGCTGAACCGCATCATCAACTTCTTTCCGCTCGAGAACCGCCAACTGCTCTATCTTGATCTCGCGGTCGCCCTGCGCTGCATCGTGTCGCAGCGCCTGGTGCGCAAACCCGACAACAAGCGCGCACCGGCGGTGGAGATCATGCTCAACACCCGCCACGTCGCCGAACTCATCGAGCGTGGCAACATCAACGAGATCAAGGAGGCGATGGAGCAAAGCCTGGCGCCCGGCTCGCAGACCTTCGAGCAGGATCTGTTCCGCCTCTACCACGAGAAGGTGATTGCGCTGGAAGAGGCACTGGCCAACGCCGATTCGCCCACCAACCTGGAATGGCTCATCAACAACGCCAAGTTCAACGACGAAGGCCACAAGCTTGATCCCGCGACGAACAGCTCGTTGATCAGTTTTGCTGGCCACGATGATGCCGGCCCCTCCTTTGCCGAACTGACTCTGACGCTGGACAAGGATGCCGGACGCTGAGCGGGCCGGCCCTCGTCCTTCAATCTTCCTGCACCGAAAATGTCCGCTGCCGAAAACCCCACGTTTTCCCTCGCGTGCGAGCTGATCGCACGCCATTCCGTCACCCCGGAAGATTCCGGCTGCCTCGACCTCATCGCGGCACGCCTGGCCCCGCTGGGGTTCACCTGCGAGCGCATCGACACCGGCGGCGTCTCCAACCTTTGGGCGCGCCGCGGCCAGTCGCATCCGGTGATGTGCTTCGCCGGCCACACCGACGTCGTGCCCACCGGACCTCTCGGCGCGTGGTCGACGCCGCCCTTCGAGCCGACTGTGCGCGACGGATTCCTCTACGGGCGCGGCGCGGCGGACATGAAGTCATCGCTGGCCGCGTTCGTCATCGCCATCGAACGCTTCGTTGCAGCGCATCCCGGCCACAAGGGGAGCATCGCCCTGCTCCTCACCTCGGATGAGGAGGGAGTCGCGACACATGGCACCGTGAAGGTGGTCGAGGCCCTCGCGGCGCGAGGCGAGCGGCTGGACTACTGCGTCGTCGGCGAACCGACTTCAGTCACGACGCTCGGCGACATGATCAAGAACGGGCGTCGCGGCTCCTTGTCCGGCACGCTTCGCGTCAAGGGCCTGCAAGGCCATGTCGCCTATCCGCACCTGGCGCGAAACCCCATCCATCAATTTGCTCCGGTACTGGCGGAACTCGCCGCGACGAAATGGGACGAGGGCAACGAGTTCTTCCCGCCCACTACCTGGCAGGTGTCGAACATTCATGCGGGTACGGGCGCAAACAACGTGATTCCCGGAGTCTGCGAGGTGATGTTCAACTTCCGCTTCGCTTCCGTGTCGTCCGCCGAGGATCTCAAAGCCCGGACGCACGAGGTGCTCGACCGCCACGGGCTGGATTACGACATCGAATGGCACTTGTCCGGCAAGCCCTTCATCACCGGGCGCGGCAAGCTCGTCGCGGCGATCTCCGATGCGATCCGTGAAACCTTGGCGGTCGACACCGAACTTTCCACCACGGGCGGAACGTCCGACGGCCGCTTCATCGCCGACATCTGCAGCGAGGTGGTGGAGTTCGGACCGGTCAATGCCTCTATCCACAAGGTCGACGAGCACATCGCCGTCGATGCCCTCGCACCGCTCGCCACGGTCTATGAGCAAACGATGACGCGGCTTCTGCTTTGAACAACTCCCCGCCTCATCCGCCTTCAAAGCCATCATCGGCAGGCGGCGATGACTCCGCCGCCCGCACCACGGGAACGACACCATGAACGACGCACCCCATCAGCACGACGACGAGATCGAGGCCGGGCACGATCTGGAACACGAGCACGAGCACGGCCCCCTGGCGGAGCTCGTCACCGTGCGGGACTGGCTGCGCTATGCGGTGACCCGATTCAATCGCGCTCACATCTTCTGCGGCCATGGCGCCTCAGACACCTACGACGAGGCGGTGTGGCTGATCCTGGGCTCACTCGCCCTACCGCTCCACCGCCTCGAACCCTTCCTCGATGCCTGCATTCCCGCCGATGAGCGCGGCCCGCTGCTCGAAGCCATCGAGCGGCGCGCGGTCGATCGCGTCCCCACCGCCTATCTGCTCGGCGAGGCCTGGCTGGGCGATTTCCGCTTTGCCGTCGACGAGCGTGTCATCGTGCCGCGCTCCTTCTTCGCCGAATTGCTGGAAGACGGACTTGCTCCGCTGGTGGAGGATCCCGATGAGATCGGTTCCGCCCTCGACCTGTGCACCGGCTCGGGCTGCCTGGCGATCCTCATGGCGCACGCGTTTCCGAACGCCGACATCACCGCCGTCGATCTGTCGGAGGACGCCCTCGACGTGGCGCGCCAGAACGTCGCCGACTACGGCCTCGAGGACCGCATCGAGCTCGTCCGGAGCGACGTGTTCGACGCGCTTGGTGATCGCCGCTTCGACCTGATCCTCAGCAATCCGCCCTATGTCACCGCCCAGGCGATGGATACGCTGCCGACCGAATATCACCACGAGCCGCAGCTTGCGCTCGCTGCCGGTGACGACGGGCTCGACATCGTGCGGCGGCTGATCGCCGAGGGGGTGCGCCATCTTAATGCAAATGGCATACTTGCGGTGGAGGTCGGACACAACCGGGCGCTCGTCGAAAACGCCTTCCCCGACCTGCCGTTCAACTGGTTGTCGACGCGCGGAGGCGACGACATGGTCTTCGTGCTCCGCCGTGAAGACCTGCCCGGCGGCAAGCGCTGAGCCGGGATCGCTTCACCTCGCCGCGGCAAGGGCTAAACTGAATCGCGGCGTACCACACTCTGCCGCCACGGGGGAGAAGCGAGATGCCGAACGACCGGCCGGTCCTCATCGTCGAGGACAATCCTGACGACGAAACCCTGACTTTGCGCGCCTTCGGCAAGGCAGGGGTGAAGAACCCGATGGTGGTGGCGCACGACGGCATCGAGGCGCTCGATTACCTTTTCGGGACGGGCGGGCATGTCGGGCGTGACCCTTGCGACCTGCCGGCAGTCGTGCTGCTCGACCTGAAACTGCCCCGGATGGACGGGCTGGAGGTGCTGCGGCGCATTCGCGCCGACGAACGCACCGCGCTGCTGCCGGTGGTGGTGCTTACCACCTCGCGCGAAGATCTCGATGTGCAGCAGTCGCTACGTCTGGGCGCGAACAGCTACATCCGCAAGCCGGTGGATTACGAGCGTTTCCTGCAAGCGGTACAGTTGATCGGCCAATACTGGTTGACTCTCAACGAAACCGTCCACGCGCAGGCTGGTGGCGCCTACTGAACGCGCGTTGCAGCGTGCAGGGCCGTCTCGATGTCTTCGGCAATCGCCTCGGGCGTGGTGGTCGGGGCATAGCGCTTGACCACCCTTCCCTGCGTATCGATGAGGAACTTGGTGAAGTTCCACTTGATAGCCTCGGTGCCCAGCACGCCAGGTGCAGCGCTCGTCAGGTAACGATAGAGCGGATGCGCATGCTCGCCATTGACCTCGACCTTCTCCGACAAGGGAAAACTGACGCCGTAGTTGCGCTGGCAAAAGGACTGGATCTCCGCCGGACTGCCCGGCTCCTGCGCGCCGAACTGGTTGCACGGAAAGCCGATGACGCTGAAGCCGCGCCCCGCGAAACGTTCCTGCAAGGCTTCGAGTCCGGCATATTGCGGAGTGAAACCGCAATGGCTCGCGGTGTTCACGATGAGCAGCACCTTGCCGCGAAAAGCCGCCAAAGGCATTGGCGCGCCGTCGATGCGCCGTGTATCGAAATCGAACACCGTTGATTCGCTCATCATCCCGCTCCGCAGTAAGGACCCCTCAAGCCACCTCGTCGATCCAGGCCTGCTGGATCCCTTCGAGGATGCGCTCGCCGCAATGCTTGGGGTCGTCGTCGAATTCAGGCAACGCCAGCACCCAGTTCATCAGATCGACGAAATTCACTCTCGTCGGGTCCACCTCGGGGTGGGCATCGGCGAGCTGGATGGCGATTTCCTGCACTTCGGTCCACTTCATCAGTGCTTGCCCTCCCGGGCCATGTTGATCGTGTAGCGGGGAATCTCGATCACCAGCGGAGCGTCCCTGACCGCAACTTGGCAAGACAGGCGCGACTGCGGTTCCAGACCCCAGGCCTTGTCGAGGAGGTCTTCCTCCTCGTCCGCTGCAGGCTCGAGGGTATCGAAGCCTTCGCGCACGATGACATGACAGGTGGTGCAGGCGCAGGACATCTCGCAAGCGTGCTCGATGTCGATGCCGCTGGCGAGCAGGCTCTCGCACACCGACTTGCCGGCCTCGGCTTCGATGACGGCGCCGTCCGGGCAAAGCTCGACGTGGGGGAGGACGATGATCTGGGTCATTTTTCTGTTCGGTCGGGTTGTGAGGTCAGACCTCGAATTCATCCACCTTGTGGCCGGCCAACGCGCTGCGAATGCTGTTGTCCATGCGCCGGGCGGCGAAACCGTCAGTGGCGCGCGCAAGCGCTTCGATACCGCTCTTGATCGCGCGGTGATCCTTGCCCCTGCACAGTTCGCGCAGGGTCGCGATCGACTGCTCGATCGCGGCCCGCTCCTCGGCGGAGAGCAGCGCCCCGTCCTTCGCGATGGCCTGCTCGGTGGCCTCGATGACGCGCTCGCCTTCGACCTGCTGCTCGCGCAAGGCGCGCGCCATCATGTCGTCGCCGGCATGATCGACACCGGACTTGAGCATGCCGGCGATCTCGTCATCGGTGAGCCCATAGGAAGGCTTCACCAGCACGCTCGCCTCGACACCCGACGACATTTCGCGCGCCGACACCGACAGCAGGCCGTCGGCGTCCACCTGGAAACTCACACGGATGCGTGCCGCACCTGCCACCATGGGTGGAATGCCGCGCAGTTCGAAGCGGGCCAGCGAACGACAGTCGGACACCAGTTCGCGCTCACCCTGTACCACATGGAAAGCCATGGCGGTCTGGCCGTCCTTGAAGGTGGTGAACTCCTGCGCGCGCGCGATTGGCAGCGTGGAGTTGCGGGGAATGACCTTCTCGGTCAGCCCGCCCATCGTCTCGAGGCCCAGCGACAGCGGAATCACGTCGAGCAGCAGCCAGTCGTCCTCGTCCCTGCGGTTGCCGGCGAGCACGTTGGCCTGCATCGCCGCGCCAAGCGCGACGACCTTGTCCGGGTCGAGGTTGGTCAACGGCTCCTGGCCGAAGAACTCGGCGACGGCGTGCTGGATGTGCGGCATGCGCGTCGCGCCCCCCACCATCACCACGCCCTTGATCTCGTCGGCCGCGAGGCCGGCATCCCGCAGCGCCTTGCGCACCGGACCGAGCGTCTTCTGCACCAGATGGCGCGTCATGTCGGCGAATTCGTCACGCGTGACGACGAGGTCGACCTCCTCGCCGGAGCCCAGGTGCACGTGGATCGTCGCTTCCTCGCAGACGCTGAGCAGTTCCTTCGCCTCGCGCGCCTTCATCTGCAGCCGCCGCGCGTCCTCCAGCGACGGTGGGGCAACGCCGGCTCGGTCGAGGATCCAGCAGAACAGGCGATGATCGAAGTCGTCACCGCCGAGGGCCGCGTCGCCGTTGGTCGACAACACCTCGAACACGCCGCGCGACAGTTTCAGGATGGAGAGGTCGAAGGTGCCGCCACCGAGGTCATAGACCGCGTAGACACCCTCTGCCGCGTTGTCCAGGCCATAGGCGACCGCCGCCGCCGTCGGCTCGTTGAGCAGGCGCAGCACCGGCAGGCCGGCAAGGCGTGCCGCGTCCTTGGTCGCCTGGCGTTGAGCATCGTCGAAGTACGCCGGCACGGTGATCACCGCGCCGACGAGTTCGCCGCCAAGGCTGGCCTCGGCGCGCTTGCGCAGGGTGCGCAGGATCTCCGCCGAGACTTCCACCGGGCTCTTGACGCCCTGCACGGTGCGCAGGCGCACCATGCCGGGGCTGTCCTCGAAGTCGTAGGGCATCGTCTCGACGTGCGCAACATCCTTTAGCCCGCGACCCATGAAGCGCTTGACCGAGACGATCGTGTTCTTCGCGTCGGTGGCCTGCGCCGCCATGGCCTTGTGCCCGACTTCGATACTGGAGTCGGCGCGATAGCGCACGACGGAAGGAAGCATGGTGCGGCCGGTCTCGTCGGCGAGGCAGACGGCGATCCCGTTGCGTACGGTTGCGACCAGCGAATTCGTGGTGCCCAGGTCGATGCCCACCGCGAGCCGGTGCTTGTGCGGCTCGGCGGACATGCCGGGTTCGGCGATTTGCAGCAGGGCCATGAGGGGTTTCCGTGCCGTGTCTTTATTCTTCGAGGGCCAGCAGGGCCTCGTCGATCTCGTGTTGGAGTTTGTCGATGAACATCAGCCGACGCACGGTGTCGGCCGCTGCCGTGTAGTCGTGCGCTTCGTCGAGCTGCTGCGCGAGTCCGCTCCTCACCTCGCGGGCGTGGAGCTGCAGGCGGTGATGGAGCTGCTCGAGTTCCTCCACCTCGCCGGCCGCGCGCGCCTCCTCGACGGCCTCCCGCCACTCCATCTGCTCCATCAGGAACTCGGGCGACATGACCGTGTTGGTCTCCAGCGCAGTGTCGACACCGGCCAGCTCCAGCAAGTATTGCGCACGCGAAACGGGCTTCTTCAGGGTGCGGAAACCTTCATTGACGCGTGTCGCCCACTGCATCGACAGACGCTTGTCGACGTCGGGCAGGTGGGCGTAACGGTCGGGATGCACCTGCGATTGCAACTCGTGCCAGGCCGCCTCGAGCGCAGCGTCGTCGACGGCGTACTGGCGTGGCAGGCCGAATAGGGTGAAGTAGTCCTGCGTCAGGTCGATGCTCATGCCCGTGGCGTTGCGTCAGACGTTGAAGCTTTCGCCACAGCCGCACTGATCCTTAACGTTCGGGTTGTTGAACTTGAACCCTTCGTTGAGGCCTTCGCGCACGAAGTCGAGCTCGGTTCCGTCCAGATAAGCGAGGCTCTTCGGATCGACGATGATCTTGACGCCGTGGCTCTCGAACACGAGATCCTCACCCTGCGTCTCATCGACGAATTCGAGCTTATAGGCCATCCCCGAGCACCCCGACGTCTTCACGCCCAGGCGAATACCGACGCCCTTGCCGCGCTTGGAAATGAAATTGGAAACGTGCTTTGCTGCGCTTTCGGAAAGCGTGACACTCATGGCTCTCTCCTGGTTCTGCCTCAGGCCTCGTGCTTCTTCTTGTAGTCGGCTACGGCCGCCTTGATCGCGTCCTCGGCGAGGATCGAACAGTGGATCTTCACCGGGGGCAGCGCGAGCTCTTCGGCGATCTGCGTGTTCTTGATTTCCAGCGCCTGGTCGAGCGTCTTGCCCTTCACCCACTCGGTGACGAGCGAACTCGACGCGATGGCCGATCCGCAACCGTAGGTCTTGAACTTGGCGTCTTCGATCACGCCATCCTTGCCGACCTTGATCTGCAGCTTCATCACGTCGCCACAGGCCGGGGCACCCACCATGCCGGTTGCGACTCCATCCTCGTCCTTGCCGAAGGAGCCGACGTTACGGGGATTCTCGTAATGGTCCAGAACCTTTTCGCTGTAGGCCATTGTATTTCTCCAGTGTTCTCTGTGTCAGGGGTTCGTCGATCGGGGGGATCGGGGTGGTCAGTGGGCAGCCCACTGGACGGTGTCCAGGTCCACACCCTCGTTGACCATCTCCCACAGCGGCGAAAGCTCGCGCAGCTTGCCGATCTTCTTGTGCAGCAGGTCGATCGTGTAATCGATTTCTTCTTCGGTGGTGAAGCGGCCCAGCGTGAAGCGAATCGAGCTGTGCGCCAGTTCATCGTTGCGGCCGAGCGCGCGCAGCACGTAGGACGGCTCCAAGCTGGCAGACGTGCAGGCCGAGCCCGACGACACCGCGATGTCCTTGATCGCCATGATCAGCGACTCGCCTTCGACGTAGGCGAACGAGATGTTGAGGTTGTGCGGCACACGATGTTCCATGTCGCCGTTCACGTAGGTAGCCTCGATATTGGTCAGCCCCTTGAGCAGCTTGTCGCGCAGGCGCTTGATGCGGACGTTTTCCTCAGCCATCTCCTCGCGCGCGAGGCGGAAGCTCTCGCCCATGCCGACGATCTGGTGCGTGGGCAACGTGCCGGAGCGCAGGCCGCGCTCATGGCCACCGCCGTGCATCTGCGCCTCGAGGCGGACACGCGGCTTGCGGCGCACGTAAAGCGCGCCGACGCCCTTGGGCCCGTAGGTCTTGTGCGCACAGAAGCTCATCAGGTCGACCTTGAGCTTGTCGAGGTCGATGTCGACCTTGCCGGTTGCCTGCGCCGAGTCGACGTGGAAGATGATGCCCTTCGAACGGCAGATCTCGCCAATCTCGGCGATCGGCTGGATCACACCGATCTCGTTGTTCACGAACATCACCGACACCAGGATGGTGTCGGGGCGCAGCGCGGCCTTGAAGGCTTCCAGATCGAGCAGGCCGTTTTCCTGCACGTCGAGGTAGGTCGCCTCGAAACCCTCGCGCTCCAGCTCGCGGAACGTGTCGAGCACCGCCTTGTGCTCGGTCTTGAGCGTGATGATGTGCTTGCCCTTGCCCTGATAGAAATGCGCCGCGCCCTTGATCGCAAGGTTGTTCGATTCGGTGGCGCCCGACGTCCAGATGATCTCCTTGGCGTCGGCATTGACCAGCTTCGCGACCTCCTCGCGCGCCTCCTCGACCGCCTTCTCGGCTTCCCAGCCGTAGGCGTGCGAGCGACTCGCCGGGTTGCCGAAGTGTTCGGTCAGCCAGGGAATCATCTTCGCGGCAACCCTCGGGTCCACCGGGGTGGTGGCCGAGTAGTCGAGGTAGATCGGGAACTTCAGCATTGCGTCTCTCCGCAGGGATGTGTTGTGCAGATGTTTTTCAGATGTCAGGCCGCCATCGCAGCCAGGTTCTTCAATTCGCCGACGATGCGGCCAAAAGTGACGATGAATCGCTCCACTTCTTCCGCCGTCGTGTCGCGCCCCAGGCTCACCCGCACTGCGCCGCGGGCCAGTTCGGGCGCCACGCCCATCGCCAGCAGCACGTGCGACGGCTCCGGATTGGCGCTGGAGCACGCCGAACCGCTGGCGCAGGCGAAGCCCGCGCGGTCCAGCTTGCCGACCAGCGTCTCGCCGTCGATGCCCTCGATGGCGAAGAACGAGGTGTTGGGCAGGCGGGCCGCCGCCGCGGAAAAAACGCGCGCGCCCCACAGCGGTGCGGCCGCCTCGATGCGGTCGCGCAAGGCCGTTAGCCGCGTCGCCTCGGCAGCACGGCGACTCAGCGCCCGCTCGCAGGCCACGCCGAAACCGACGATGGCGGCGACGTTCTCGGTGCCGGAGCGCAGACCGCGCTCCTGTCCGCCGCCGGCAATCAGCGGCGCCAGTTCGACACGCTTGTCGACGACCAGCGCGCCGGCCCCCAGCGGGCCACCGATCTTGTGCGCCGACAGCGTCATGGCATTGACGCCCAGCACGCGGAAATCCAGTTCGATCTTGCCCAGCGCCTGCACCGCATCGGTGTGGAACCAGGCGCCGGCAGCGCGCGCCTCGCGCGCCAGCGCAGCGACATCCTGCAGCACGCCCGTCTCGTTGTTCGCCGCCATCACCGACACCAGCCCGGGCCGAGCGGCAAGGACGGTTCGCCAGTCGTCGGCGTCGATGCGCCCCTCGGCGTCAACCGCGATCTCGCGCATCGTCCATCCGCCCCGACGCAACTGCCGCGCGGGTTCGCGCACGCAAGGGTGCTCGATCGAGCTGACCGCGGCCACGCCCGGCTTCAGCACCGCTGCCGCGCCCTTGACGAAGAGGTTGTTCGCTTCCGAGCCGCCGCTGGTGAAGATGACCTCGGTCGGATGCGCGCAGACCGCGGCAGCAACCCTGGCACGGGCTTCGTCAATTGCGGCCCTCGCCTGCCGGCCATACTCGTGCCGGCTCGACGCATTGCCAAAGCGCGCATCCAGCCACGGCAGCATCGCTTCGCGCACCACCGGGTCGAGCGGCGTGGTGGCGTTCCAGTCGAGGTAGGTCGGGGCGAACATCGGTCGGACAGCCTCAGGCAGCAGCCACCTCGCGCACCACGAGGCCCGCGCGGCGACGAATGTTCTTCAGCACCGCCATGTCGGCATCGGCCTTCACTTCGCGATTCACCAGTGCGCTCAGCGTCACCGAGTCGAGATAGGCATACATGCGCTTGTTGAGATTGGCCCACAGGTCGTGCGTCGCGCAACGGTGCTCGTCGTGGCAGTTCTGCTTGCCGCCGCACTGGGTGGCATCCAGCGGTTCATCCACCGCAATGATGATGTCCGCAACGGTGATCGCGTCCATTTCGCGCGCCAGGCGATATCCACCCCCCGGCCCGCGAACGCTCGAAACCAGCTTGTGCCGGCGCAACTTGCCGAAAAGCTGCTCGAGATACGACAGGGAGATCTTCTGCCGCTCGGCGATACCTGCCAGCGTCACCGGCCCCTCGGCCTGGCGCGCGGCCAGATCGATCATCGCAGTGACGGCGAAACGTCCCTTGGTCGTCAATCTCATGGTAAACCCCCGAAGTCTGCGGCTGCCAGGCTAATACCTGAACAATTCGCTCAACTATACGGATCCCGACAAAAACGGTCAACTAATCGAGGAATTGCGCTTTGCAATCAAGGCCGTCAATCGACCATCTTCGACAGCCGCGACGCATCGAACTCGTCTCCCGGCGCACAGGTGTCGTCGAGCTTGATGCCAGCGCCCTCCAGCCGGGCGAGAATGGCCTGCAAGCGTCGGTCGGTCTCGACCGCGTGGTCGAGCAGCCCGTGCAGCGCCTTGGATACCGGGTCATCCATGTCGCGCGTCACGCCGTAGGCGGAAAATCCCATCTCTTCGGCCTTCTGCGCGCGCGCAGCATCGCGTTCTGGGTCGATCAGGCGCGCAGGGTTGCCCACCGCGGTCGCGCCGGCCGGCACCGGTTTCACGACCACTGCATTGGATCCGATCTTGGCGCCGTCGCCGACGCTGAAGCCACCCAGCACCTTCGCACCCGCCCCCACGACGACCCCCTTTCCCAGCGTCGGATGGCGTTTGGCCCCACGATAGAGCGATGTGCCACCGAGCGTGACCGCCTGGTAGATGGTGCAGTCGTCGCCGATCTCCGCCGTCTCCCCGATCACGGTTCCCATGCCGTGGTCGATGAACACCCTGCGCCCGATCACCGCCCCCGGATGGATCTCGATGCCGGTCAGGAAGCGGCTGATATGGCTGATGAAGCGGCCGAACCAGAAAAAACCGTTGGTCCACGCGGCGTGCGCCAGGCGATGGAAGATCAGCGCATGGACACCCGGATAACAGGTCAGCACCTCGAACGTGGAGCGGGCTGCAGGATCGCGCTCGCGAACGCTGGCCAGGTCTTCACGGAGGCGGCTGAACATGGGACTCCTTTGGCGGAAAAGATGACGGGAAAAGGCGGAGGAACCGCGAATTCCCGACTATTTTAATCGACTTAGCACGGCCTGCGAAGCACCCGCGGACTCATCGACGCCGCCGCAATACGCGCTCTGCTCAAGGATGCGCGCCATTCAACGCCGCTTGGGTTGCTCGAAGGTGGTGAGCATGCCGCGCAGGATGGCCACCTCCTCCTTCTCCAACTGGATACGGCTGAACAGGCGCCGCAGGCGCGGCAGCAGGCGTCGCGGATTGGCAGGGTCGTGGAAGCCGCTCGCCGTCACGGCCTGCTCCAGATGCGCCATCAATCCCTCGATCTGCTCGTGCGTCGCGAATTCGGGGCGCGGATCGTCGGGTGGAGGCGGCTGCAATGCGGCCATCCGCATTTCGTAGCACAGCAGTTGCACTGCCGCACCAAGATTCAGCGAGGAAAAATCCGGGCTCGTCGGAATGCTCACCGGCAGGCTGCACAGCCCTACCTCCTCGTTGGTGAGGCCGCTCGTCTCGTTGCCGAACACCAGCGCGACCTCACCGTCACGAGTGCGCGCCACCGTGGCGACAGCCGCCTCGCGGGCATGCATGCGTGGCAGCGACAACTCGCGACGCCGTGCGGTCAGCGCCGCCGCGAAAACGGTGCCGGCCAGCGCATCCTGCAGCGTCGGCACCACGCGCGCCGTGGCGAGGATGTCCCCCGCCCCGGACGCCCGCGCTTCGGCAACCGGATCAGGGAAACTGTCGGGCGCCACCAGCCACAACTGGCGCAGCCCCATCGTCTTCATCGCGCGCGCTGCCGCGCCGATATTGCCCGGATGGCTCGTGCGCGAAAGCACGATCCGGACGCGTTCGAGCGCAAGGGGGCGATTCATATTAAAATTCACCGCTTTCAGTATTTTGCCGGACGCCGTCGCCGACTTTCGATGCCCACGAGGCCGGAGCAGGCACCGCGCCCCGCTTCTTTAACCGAGACCGCACCGCATGCATCCCACCCTGAACATCGCCATCAAGGCCGCGCGCCGCGCCGCCACCGTGATCAATCGCGCCTCCACCCAGCTCGACCTGCTCACGGTGCAGTCGAAGTCGCCGAACGACTTCGTGACCGAGGTGGATCACGCGGCCGAGAAGGCGATCATCGAAGTCCTGCGCGACGCTTTCCCGGGGCACGGGATTCTAGCAGAGGAGTCCGGCGAGACCGGACCGGAGAGCGAGTTCAACTGGATCATCGACCCGCTCGATGGCACGACCAACTTCATCCACGGCTTCCCTCAGTACGCGGTGTCCATCGCGCAGACGAAGAACGGCGTGCTGGAACATGCGGTGGTTTACGATCCGGTGTCCAACGAGTTGTTCACCGCCAGCCGCGGCAGCGGTGCCTTCCTCAACGACCGCCGCATCCGCGTGTCGCGCCGCACCCGCCTGAACGAAGCGCTGCTGGGCACCGGCTTCCCGTTCCGCCAGTTCGACAACGTCGATGCCTACCTGGGCATGTTCCGCGAGCTGACGCAGAAGACGGCGGGCATCCGCCGGCCGGGCGCGGCCTCGCTGGACCTCGCCTATGTCGCTGCCGGCCGCCTCGACGGCTTCTGGGAAATGGGCCTGTCGCCGTGGGACATGGCGGCCGGCGTGCTGCTGATCCAGGAAGCAGGCGGCCTGGTGTCCGATCTGTCGGGCGAAAGCAGCTTCATGACCACCGGCAATGTGGTGGCCGGCTCGCCCAAGATCTTCGGCCAGCTCCTGCCCATCATCCAGTCGTACCGTCCGGCGAGCATGCAGGCCTGAGGCCGCTCCGCTTCTTCCGGACCGGTCGATGAGCAGACAAGCCGCAGGCCCGTCGGTCGCGCCCGTGCGGGCGCTCGACGGGCACACCCCCATGATGCAGCAGTACCTGCGCCTGAAGGCGCAGCATCCCGACACGCTGCTGTTCTACCGCATGGGCGACTTCTACGAGCTGTTCTTCGAGGACGCCGAGAAGGCGGCTCGCCTGCTCGACATCACGCTGACCACCCGCGGCCAGTCGAACGGCGAGCCGATCCGGATGGCCGGCGTGCCGTTCCACGCGGTGGAGCAGTACCTGGCGCGGCTAGTCAAGCTGGGCGAATCGGTGGTGATCGCCGAGCAGGTCGGCGAACCGGGCGCCACCAAGGGGCCGATGGAGCGGGCGGTCAGCCGCATCGTCACGCCCGGCACCCTCACCGACGCTGCCCTGCTCGACGACCGGCGCGATTCGCTGCTGCTGGCCGCCGGTCTGCACCGCGGCACCCTGGGTCTGGCGTGGCTGAACCTCGCCAATGGCGATCTGCGGCTGATGGAGTGCCCGGCCGAGGCGTTGCAGGCGCAGTTCGAACGCCTGCGTCCCGCCGAGGTGCTGGTGCCCGACGGTTTGTCGCTGCCGCTGATCGAGGCCCTCTCGCCTGCCCTGCGGCGGCTGGCCGACTGGCAATTCGACGCGGAAACGGGCGAGCGACTCCTTACCGGACATTTCGGTACGCGCGATCTTGCCGGTTTCGGCGTGGAGGACCTCCCAGTTGCCCTCGGCGCCGCCGCAGCGCTCTACGAGTACGCGCGCGCCACGCAGCAACAGAGTCTCGCCCACGTCACCGGCCTGGTGGTGGAGCGCGAATCGGAATACCTGCGCCTGGACGCCGCCACGCGCCGCAACCTCGAACTCACCGAGACGCTGCGCGGCGAGCCCGCACCGACGCTGCTGTCGCTGCTCGACACCTGCGTCACCAGCATGGGCTCGCGCTGGTTGCGCCACGCGCTGCACCATCCCTTGCGCGATCGTGGCGTGCCCGCCATGCGCCATGAGGCGGTGGAGGAGCTGGTCGGCGACGGCGATGGACGCAGCGCGTCTGCCGTACGCACCGCGCTGCGCGGCGTTGCCGACGTCGATCGCATCACCGCCCGCATCGCCCTGCGCAGCGCCCGCCCGCGCGACCTGTCTGCGCTGCGCGAGAGCCTGGCGCGCCTGCCGCAACTCGGCGCCGCACTGCACGGCGGCTCCGCCGCGCTGCTGCTCGACCTGTCGCGTGCGCTCGACATCGCCCCCGATGCGCTCGCCCTGCTGCACGCCGCGATTGCCCTCGAGCCGGCGGCGATGGTCCGCGACGGCGGCGTGATCGCGCCCGGTTACGACGCCGAACTCGACGAGCTGCGCGGCATCCAGACCAACTGCGGCGAGTTCCTGCTCGCGCTCGAAGCACGCGAACGCGAACGCAGCGGCATCGCCAACCTGAAGGTCGAGTTCAACAAGGTGCATGGCTTCTACATCGAGGTCAGCCGCACCCATGCCGACAAGGTGCCGGATGACTATCGCCGGCGCCAGACCCTGAAGAACGCCGAGCGCTACATCACGCCCGAGCTCAAAGCCTTCGAGGACAAGGCGCTGTCGGCCAACGAGCGCGCGCTGGCGCGCGAGAAGCTGCTGTACGAAGCCATCCTCGACGCGCTCGCCGCACACATTCCCACGCTGCAGCGCATCGCGCGTGCGCTCGCCACGCTCGACGGCCTTGCCGCCTTCGCGGAAGCCGCGCTGCGCCATGGCTATGTGCGCCCGACCTTTGCCGGCCAGCCCGGCGTCCGTATCGATGGCGGCCGCCATCCGGTGGTCGAGCGCCAGGTCGACAACTTCATCCGCAACGACGCCCGCCTCGCCCCCACGCGCCGCATGCTGATGATCACCGGCCCCAACATGGGCGGCAAATCGACCTTCATGCGCCAGGTGGCGCTGATCTGCCTTCTGGCCCACGTCGGCAGCTTCGTGCCGGCCGACGCCGCCGAGTTGGGCCCGCTCGACGCCATCTACACCCGTATCGGTGCCTCCGACGATCTCGCCTCCGGGCGCTCCACCTTCATGGTGGAGATGACCGAGGCCGCCGCCATCCTGCACGGAGCCACCGAGCATAGCCTGGTGCTGATGGACGAGATTGGCCGCGGCACCTCGACCTTCGACGGCCTTGCGCTGGCTTTCGCGATCGCACGCCAGTTGCTGGAGAAGAACCGCAGCCTGACGCTGTTCGCCACCCACTACTTCGAGCTGACCCGACTCAACACCGACTACCCGGAGTGCGCCAACGTGCATCTGGACGCGGTCGAGCATGGCCATCGCATCGTCTTCCTGCATGCACTGGAGGAAGGACCGGCGAGCCAAAGCTATGGCATCGAGGTCGCTGCGCTGGCCGGAATTCCGGCGCCGGTGATCCGCGACGCCAAGCGGCGCCTGCGGGCACTGGAGAATCGCGAGATCGACGCCGGGCCGCAGGCCGATCTCTTCGCCACGCTGCCGGAGCCGGACACCGGACCGCTGTCGCATCCGGTGCTCACCGCGCTCGCCGACATCGATCCCGATGCACTCAGCCCGCGCGAGGCGCTGGAGCGCCTTTACGCCCTCAAGCGCCTCGCATCCTGACTGCGAGCAGGCCCACACCCATGAGCACCCCGATCGACATTTCAGAGGAAGGCGGCGTCCGCTACCTGCATTTCGGCTCCGACTGGGTGCAGGGAGCGATGCGCATCCGCAAACCCAATGCGCTGGAACTCGCCTACACGCGCGAGATGATGGCCGGCCTGCTGTTGCGCGATGGCCTTGTCAATGACCCCGGTCAATGGCCCAGGGACGTGCTGATCATCGGCCTGGGCGCGGCCTCCCTGGCGAAGTTCGTCTATCACAACTGCCCGCAGGCGCGCATCAAGGTGGTCGAGATCGCCCCGCAGGTGGTCGCAGCCGCGCGCCAGTTCTTCAAGCTGCCGGCGGAAGACGCGCGCTTCTCCATTCACGTCGGCTGCGGCGCGCAGTACGTGCTCGAGCACGATCGCCACTTCGACTACGTGCTGGTGGATGGCTTCGACCGCAACGCGCGCGCCGGCGCACTCGACACCCTGCCGTTCTACCAGGCGGTGCGCAGCCGGCTGTCGGATCGCGGGCTGATGGCGGTGAACCTGTTCGGCCGCTCGCGTGGCTACAAGGCCAGCTTCGAGCGCATCATCCAGGCGTTCGACGACCGCGCGCTGGCGTTTCCGTCGGTCGATAGCGGCAACGTCGTGGCTTTCGCCGCGGCGGGAGAACCCATCGAGCGCAGCCTGACCGAGTTGCGTGAGCGTGCGGCCCTGCTGAAATCGGGCACCGCCCTCGACCTGCTACCGACGGTCACCCGCCTCGAGCAGGCCGGCACCGTACCCGGCGGGGTGTTGACGCTCTGATCGGCCTCAGGCCGGCGTGCTTTCAGGCACCGGAGGGATCCACAGGCACAAGCCCTTGTTCGCCTTGGCAATGCCGGCGAGAACCTCTTCGTGCGCGGCCTGCTCGGCTGCGGTTGCGCGCAGCACCGTCACCGGCTTGCGTTCGAGCGGCCCGCCGGCCAGTTCCGCCTCCCCGCGCGGCACGTCGTCCTCGAGCGCCATGATCAGGCTCTCCTGGCCGCGCGTCATCGCCAGATAGACTTCGGCGAGCAGTTCCGCGTCGAGCAGCGCGCCGTGCAGGGTGCGATGGGCGTTGTCGATCTCGTAGCGGTCGCACAGCGCGTCCAGCGAGGCCTTCTTGCCGGGGTTCTGCTCCTTCGCCATCTTCAGCGTGTCGATCACGCCGCCGCAGAGCTCGCTCAGGGCGGCACGGCCGAGCAGCTTGAGCTCATGGTCGAGAAAGCCGACGTCGAAGCTCGCGTTGTGGATGATGAGCTCGGCATCGCGCACGAAGTCCTCGAAATCGGCCGCGATCTCGGCGAATTTCGGCTTGTCGGCAAGAAAATCCTCGGTGATGCCGTGCACCGCCACTGCCTCCGCATCGATGCCGCGCTCGGGGTTGATGAAGACGTGGTAATGCCGCCCGGTGAGGCCACGATTGAGCAGCTCGACACAGCCGATCTCGATCACCCGGTCGCCATTTCGCCAGTCCAGGCCGGTGGTTTCGGTGTCGAGCACGATCTGTCGCATAAGAAATCCTGAATCAGTTGCAGTTTCAATCCCCCGTCGGGGGGGCTCAGCCTTCCACGATGCTTCCCGATTTGCGCGTGGCCTCCACGCCGCGCCGTGCCAAGGCATCGGCGCGTTCGTTCTCGGGATGTCCGGCGTGGCCCCGCACCCACAGCCATTTCACCTGATGGCGCGAAGCCGCCTCGTCGAGCGCCCGCCACAGGTCGGCGTTCTTCACCGGTTCCTTGGATGCCGTCTTCCAGCCACGTGCCTTCCAGTTGTGGATCCACTCCGAGATGCCCTTCTGCACGTACTGGCTGTCGGTGTGCACGCGTGCCATCACCGGGCGCTTGAGTGCGCCGAGCGCACGGATCACCGCCAGCAGCTCCATACGGTTATTGGTGGTATCGGGTTCGCCACCCCATATTTCCTTTTCGTGCGTACCCGCACGCAGGATCGCTCCCCAGCCGCCAGGGCCGGGATTGCCGCTGCAGGCGCCATCGGTATAGATATCGACTTCTTCCATCACTCTTCGCTTTTCTTGATTTCCCCGCCGTTGCGCTGCGCGATCGGTGACAGGGCCTTCGCCCCACGCCGCTCCTCGCGCCACTTCGGCGTGATCAGGCGCATGCCATGCACCCGCTTGACACCGTGCAGCATGTAATCCGCCCCGCAACCCGACCACCAGCGCGGACCGGCCCGATCGAGCACGCGCCAGCGTTCGAGCCATGTGGCCGACGCGGCCGCCGGCGCGTAGCAACCGAAGCGCGCCGGCAGCACCTCGAACCCGAGCAGCGCGAGCCAGTCCTTGATTCGCATCGCCGTGCGGAATTGCCCCATCCATGGGAATCCCCCGCAGCGGCGTGCGCCGACGCGCCACGCACCCCACAAGCTCAAGGGGTTGAAGCCCGAGATGATCACGCTGCCGTCCGGCACCAACACACGCTCCACCTCGCGCAGCACCTGGTGCGGCTGGCGCGAGAACTCGAGCACATGCGGCAGCAGCACGAGATCGAGGCTCGCGCTGGCAAGCGGCAGTTCGAACTCGTGACCCAGCACGTCCGCAGGCGCCGACGCCCCGCAACAAAAACGGAAGGGCATGCGGTTGGCACGGAGCAGGTCGAGCTCCGTCATGCCCACCTGCAGGGCGTTGTAGCCGAAGACGTCCGCCACCATCTGGTCGAACGCGGCCTGCTCCCACTCGAGCAGGTAGCGGCCCTGCGGCTTATCCAGCCAGTCCGACAGGCCTGGGATTGACATGCTCGCACAAGGACTCAGAATTCGCGGGATGAACATTATCCCTCTTCCCGCCTTTCGCGATAACTACATCTGGCTGATTCACGACGGCCGCCATGCGGTGGCCGTCGATCCCGGCGATGCAGCACCGGTCGAGGATTTCCTCGCGGGGCATGATCTGACCCTGGCCGCGGTGCTGGTCACCCATCATCACCCGGACCATGTCGGCGGCCTGCCGTCCCTCCTTGCACGCCACGCGGTGCCGGTTTATGGACCCGCGCGCGAATCCATCACCGGCGTCAATCATCCGGTCCGCGAAGGGGACACGGTTTGCATCGACGCCCTGGGGCTCACGCTCGATGTCATGGATGTGCCAGGCCACACCGCCGGGCACGTCGCCTACCATTCAGCCGCGCCCGCTCCTGGCAGCCTGTTCTGCGGCGACACGCTGTTCTCGGCGGGATGCGGCCGCCTGTTCGAAGGTACACCGGCGCAACTCGCTGCGTCGCTGGCCAAATTTGCCGCCCTGCACGAGGACACGAAGGTGTATTGCACGCACGAATACACCTTGTCGAACCTCGCTTTCGCGCGGGTCGCGGAGCCGGACAATGCGCAGCGCGATGCCTACGCGTGGCGCTGTGAAGCGCTGCGCGCGGCTGGAGAGCCGACCATACCGAGTTCGATCGGGATCGAGAAAGCCGTGAATCCCTTCCTTCGCTGCGGCGAGCGCAGCGTCGTGGACGCCGTGACCGCACACAGCGGTAGCCGCCCGACCGATGCGATCGCCTGCCTCGCTGCGTTACGAGCCTGGAAGGACGTCTTCTGAACGCAATTTTCTTTTGACGCACCCGGACCCGCTGGCTAGACTTGCGCGCTTTCCCGCCAGGCCCCAGCGGACTTCCGTCCATGGCTAAACGCTTTACCCCGCGGCGATTCGCAGCGCTGCTCCTGCCCCTTGCGCTGGCCGCCATGACCGAGGCCTCGCCAGCCTTCGCACGCGGCCCGACGACCGGCGATCCGCTGCCAGTGCCCAAGACCGCGCTGTCGGGCACGGATGCCCCGCGAGTGCTGACCCTGGACCTGACACGGGACGCCAACGACATCTGGGACCGTATCCGCCGCGGCTTCGGCATGCCCGACCTGGACAGCCCGCTGGTGGCCGAGCAGCAGCTCTTCTACCTGAACCGGCCGGGCTTCCTGAAGCAGGTCTTCGCACGTGGCGGGCGCTACCTCTACTACATCGTCGACGAACTCGAGCGCCGTGGCATGCCCACCGAACTGGCGCTGCTGCCGATGGTGGAAAGCAGCTATAACCCGCTGGCCTATTCGCGCGCGCATGCGTCAGGTCTCTGGCAGTTCATCCCTTCCACCGGCAAGCACTACAACCTGACCCAGGACAACTGGGTGGACGAGCGGCGCAACGTCATCACGTCGACGAATGCCGCCCTCGACTATCTGCAGACGATCTACGAGATGCACGGCGACTGGCATCTTGCGCTGGCCTCCTACAACTGGGGCGAAGGCGCCGTCAAACGCGCGCTGCAGCGCAACATCGACGAGGGCAAGCCGGCCGAGTACTCCTCCCTGCGCATGCCGGAAGAGACGCGCAACTACGTGCCCAAACTGCAGGCGATCAAGAACATCGTCAGCCAGCCGGAGCTGTTCCATATCGAGCTGCCTTACGTTGCCAACGAAATGCAGTTCGTCACCGTCAGCGCTCCGCCCGGCATCGACCTTGGCACAGCCGCACGTCATGCCGACATGCCGCTCGAAGAATTCCTGGCGCTGAACCCGGGTTTCAATCGCCCGGCGATCACCACCCCCGGGCACACCTTCGTCGTCCCTGCCGACCGCGCGAGCCGCTTCGAGGCACGCCTGGCGGAAACGCTCAGCAGTGGCTCGGCATGGCGCACGCACACGGTCGAAGCGGGCGAGAAACTCGATACGATCGCCGAGCAGTACGGCCTGACGGTGGCCCAGTTGCGCCAGCTCAATGGACTGGGAACCCAGGGCGGCGTTGCCGCGGGCCAGTCGTTGCTGGTCCCGGACGGCATCGACCCGTCCGGCGCGCTCGAGGCCAGCCGTCTGCTGCCCTTTGCGGGCGTGGTGGCGCGCCAGCAGGGCCTGAAGCTCAGCGGCAGCGCCGACGTGTCGGCAAACACCTCGGGACGTGACCCGCAACTGCGCTTCAGGGGCGAGAGGGAGGCTTCCATCGGCCTCTCGTCACCGCGGCTGGGTCGGGCCGGCGCCGCACGCCAGCACGATGCCAAACGAGCGTCGATGCATGAAGTGCACGGCAAAATCGCGGGAAAGGACGCGAAGGGCAAGCCGGCGCGCGGCCAGCCAACGACAAGAAACCGTGCCGACTCCGTCGATCACGGGGCACGAAAGGGCGCCCGGAACTCGGCCCCGGCTGCCGCAGGGGCGACAAAGGCGCCGAGGCCGGTAACGAAAAACAACGCCGCGGCAACAACCGCCGGCGCCGGCAAGGCGTCGCCCGCGCAGAAGAATGCTGCGGCAGCGGCCGCGAAAGGCAAACCCTCCAGGCCTTCCCGCTGACCGTCCGGGCGCGCCGCATACGGCGGCAGCGCATCGCATCGCCGCCGGCGGGACGTCGGCCTGCCCTCGCCGCCCCTCCTTCCGCTCAGCGTCGTTGCGGCCAGTGGCAGCGCACCACATGCTCGTTGCCCAAGTCGGTCTCGCGCGGATAGGTCAGCCGGCAGATGTCGCTGGCGTGGGGGCAGCGCGGATGGAAATGGCATCCGGCGGGCGGATCGAGGGGCGAGGGCAGTTCTTCGACGGCCATGCCTTCGATGCGCTCCGGCGACGCATCCATTTCCGCAGCACGCACCTCCTTGCCCGGGCGTTTGCCGCCGTCCGCGGCACTCCCCGCCATGTCGATTTCGGGCACGGCTTGCAGCAGTGCCCGGGTGTAGGGATGCGCCGGCGCCGACAGGATGCGGTCCGCCGGCCCCTGTTCCACGATACGCCCGAGATACATCACCGCCACCTCGTCGGCGAGATATTCGACCACCGCCAGGTTGTGCGTGATGAACAGGTAGGCCAGCCCACGTTCGCGCTGCAGTTCCCGCATCAGGTTCAGCAACTGGGCCTGCACCGAGACGTCGAGCGCACTGGTGGGTTCGTCGCACACGATGACGCGCGGCGACACCGCGAGCGCGCGGGCGATGGCGATGCGCTGGCGCTGACCGCCCGAGAACTCGTGCGGATACCGCCAGCGCATCGCCGGCACGAGGCCGATGCGCTCGAGCAGCGCGTCGGCCGCGCGGCGTCGTGCCACCGGGTCGATTTCGACGCCGAGGCTGGCCATGCCCTCCTCGATGATATCGCCCACTCGCATGCGCGGATTGAGCGAGGCGAACGGATCCTGGAACACCATCTGCACCGCGCGGCGCATGCCCTGCAGAGCATTACCGCCCTGCCCCACCATCTCGACGCCATCGAGCTGCACGCTACCTGCCGTAGGCGGCACGAGCTGCAGCAAGGCCTTGCCGACGGTCGTCTTGCCGCAGCCGGATTCGCCGACGAGCGCCAGCGTGCGGCCGGCGGCAAGCCGCAGGTCGACTCCATCGACCGCCCGCACGTGACCGACGACACGGCGCAACAGACCCTTGCGCACGGGAAAATGCACCGCAAGGCCGTGCACCTCCAGCACCGCCGCGCCAGATCGCCGCGCGGAGGCTCCTTCGATGCGGCCGGCGGCGATGCGCTCGAACGGGCGCGGCACCTGCACGCCTTCGTAGAGATGACAGCGCACCGCCTGCGCGCCGACGCGGTGCCAGCCCGGAGCCTCGTCGTCGCAGCGGTCGAAGGCGGCGGGACAGCGCTCCGCGAAGCGGCAACCCACGAAGGCGCGGTCGAGCGGCGGCACGCTGCCGAGCGGGGCATCGAGCACGCGGCCGCGCTGCGCGGCACTGGGCAACGCCGCGAACAGCTTGCGTGAATACGGATGCAGCGGCATCGCGAAGAACGCCTCGCGCGCCCCCGTCTCCACCACCTCGCCCGCGTACATCACCCCTACCCTGTGCGCCATGCGCGCCACGACGCCGAGGTCGTGGGTGATCAGCAGCATGCCCATGCCACGCTCGGCCTGCATGTGCGCGAGCAGATCGAGCACCTGGGCCTGGATCGTGACGTCGAGCGCCGTCGTCGGCTCGTCGGCGATCAGCAACTCGGGGTGGCCGGCAAGGGCCATCGCGATCATCACCCGCTGCTTCATGCCGCCGGAGAACTGGAAAGGGTAGTCGTTCAGCCGTCGCGCCGCATCGGGGATGCCCACGCTTTCGAGCAGCCTCGCCGCGGCCGCGCGCTCATCGTCCTTGCGATGCTGCCGCAGGACTTCGCCGATCTGCTCGCCTACCGTCATGACCGGATTCAGGCTGGTTCCGGGTTCCTGGAAGATCATGCCGATGCGCCCGCCCCGCACCTGGCGCATCGCCGCTTCCGGCAGCCGCAGCAGATCGGTGCCGCCCAACCGCACCGTGCCATGCTCGATGCGACCGGAGTCGGGCAGCAGCCGGGACAGCGCCAGCGCCGTCATCGATTTGCCGCATCCCGACTCACCCAGCAAGGCGAAGGTTTCGCCGGCCGAAAGCGACAGATCGACCCCGTCGACCGGGCGGATCGTGCCGCGCGGCGTGTCGATCGCCACCCGCAGGCCGGCAACTTCGAGCAGCGGTTCCGGCTGGTCTGCGGAGTGTGAGGCGGACTCGGTCTGGCGATGAAGGCTCATGGTCGTCGCAGCGATGCTGAAAGGCAAAAAACGAGAGGCAGCCGGAAGCGATTCCGGTCTGCCTCAGGTCATGACCCTTGCGGGTTACGCCTCGGGGCCGCTCAGGACGGCCCCGCCAGCGATCAGTGATGGTGGCCGCCCGCTCCGTGAACGTGGCCGTGGCTGATCTCCTCGGCCGTCGCCTTGCGCACTTCGGCAACGGTGATGTCGAACACCAGCGACACGCCGGCCAACGGGTGGTTGCCGTCGACGACGACCTTGCCGTCGGCGATGTCGGTCACGCGGTAGATCAGTTCCTCGGCACCATCATCGGATACGCGCTCGAAGCTCATGCCGACCTCGATGTTCTCCGGGAACAGCTTGGCATCCTCGATCATGATCAGGGATTCGTCGTATTCGCCAAAGGCATCGTCAGGCTGCAGCTTGACCTGCAGCGTGTCGCCCTGGTGCTTGCCGTGCAGCGTTTCCTCCAGTTTGGGGAAAATGCCGTCGTAGCCACCGTGCAGGTAGACGAGAGGGTGATGACCGTCGTCGATGATCGCGCCGTCCGGATCGCGGACGGTGTAATTCAGCGTCACCACGGTGTTCTTGACGATTTCAGCTTGCATTGTGTGATTCCAGTTTCTTGACCAGTTCGAATACCGCGGCTGCATGTCCACGGGGCGTCACGTCGTACAACGCATGGCGGATCTTCCCCTGCTTGTCGATGATGAAGGTCGATCGCCGCACGCACATCTTCTTCACACCATCGACTTCCTTCTGTTGCCACACCCCGTACAGCCGGCACACTTCGGTGTCGGCGTCGGACAGCAGACGGACCGAGAGTCCCTGATTGTCGCGGAACTCCGCGTGCGTGAGGCAGTCGTCGGGACTGACGCCGACCACCATGCATGCGTGGCGGGCGAATTCATCTTCATGGTCGCTGAAGTCCGCGGCCTGAAGCGTGCATCCGGGCGTGTTGTCGCGTGGGTAAAAGTAGAGAACCACGTGCTGCTTGCCGCGCGCGGCAGCGAGATCGAAAATCTCCATGTCCGCATCAGGCAAGGAAAACGAGGGTGCAAGGTCTCCGCTTTGCAGCATGGGCTCTCCCTGATGTGTGGCGGATTCTAGCCGAGTGCTCGGTCGAACTCTACCGGAGCCGGCAGCGGACCGGGGACGATCGATGAATTCGGTTTGTTCCCGGATCGACGTCGCCCGTGACCCCACGGGCGGTACAGGCGAACCAATAGCCCAGATGCGCTGCCGGCTCAAGACGCAGCGCATCATGAACGCAAGCAAGGAGACGCGGAATGTCGTCGAGGACGATGCGCGCAATGCTGTTCGAACGCCCCGGTCAGCCCTTGCGCCTGGCGGAAATGCCGGTGCCAGACCCCGCGGCGGGCCAGATCCTGTTGCGGGTGGAGGCTTGCGGCGTGTGCCGTACCGATCTGCACCTGATCGACGGCGAACTGCCCGATCCGGCTCTGCCGATGATTCCCGGCCATGAGATCGTCGGTCGCGTCGTGGCCACCGGCAGCGGTGTGGCGGGCGTGCGCGTCGGGCAGCGCATGGGCGTGCCCTGGCTGGGCTGGACCTGCGGTACCTGCGACTTCTGCACTGATCATCGCGAAAACCTGTGCGACCACGCCCTCTTTACTGGCTACCAGATCCACGGTGGCTATGCGGAATACACCGTCGCCGATGCACGCTACTGCTTCCCGCTCCCCGATGCGGTCGATGCGGCGGAAGCGGCGCCGCTGCTGTGCGCCGGCCTCATCGGCTACCGCGCCCTCGTCATGGCGGGCAACGCCCGCCGCCTGGGCATCTACGGCTTCGGTGCCGCGGCGCACATCATCGCCCAGGTGGCCGTCTGGCAGCGGCGCGAAGTGCTGGCCTTCACCCGGCGCGGCGACGCTGCAAGCCAGGCCTTCGCCCGCCAGCTCGGCGCGAGCTGGGTCGGCACCTCGGAGGAAACGCCACCAGTGCCGCTCGACGCCGCGCTGATCTTCGCCCCGGCCGGCGAACTCGTCCCTGCCGCGCTGCGCGCCATGGCCAAGGGCGGCACGGTGGTGTGTGCCGGCATCCACATGAGCGACATCCCGGCTTTCCCCTACCGCATCCTGTGGGGCGAGCGCCGCATCGTGTCGGTGGCCAACCTGACCCGGCGCGACGGCGACGAATTCCTCGCCCTGGCCCCGCAGGTACCGGTGCGCACCGAAGTCACCCGCTTTCCGCTCGTCGACGCCAACCTCGCGCTCCAGCGCCTGCGCCACGGCGAGTTGCAGGGGGCTGCGGTGTTGCTGCCCTGACAGGGCGCTGCACCGCCAAAATTGCCGGCAGGGCTTGCTCCACGCTGAAGACTGTTTAAAATTACAGCATCCATTGGAGACCGCCATGCCACCCCGCAGTGACAGCCTCACCACACGCCAGCAGGAGATCCTCGACTTCATCCGCGACACCGTCGAGGCCGAAGGCCGTCCTCCGACCCGCGCAGAAGTCTGCTCGGCCTTCGGCTTCCGTTCGCCCAATGCCGCCGAGACCCACCTGCGCGCGCTTGCCGCCAAGGGCGCGATCCTGCTCGAGGAAGGCCGCGCGCGCGGCATTCGCCTCGCCGAGGCGCTCGGCCTGCCGCTGGTCGGCCGTGTCGCTGCCGGCAGCCCGATTCTTGCCGCCGAGCATGTCGAGGCACGCTACCAGCTCGATCCGTCGCTCTTCTCGCCGCGCGCCGACTACCTGCTGCGGGTACGCGGCCTGAGCATGCGCGATGCCGGCATCCTCGACGGCGATCTGATCGCCGTTCACCGCAGCGCCGAAGCGCGCAACGGCCAGATCGTGGTCGCCCGCGTCGACGACGACGTCACCGTGAAAACCCTGCAGCGCAAGGGGCCGCTGGTCGAGTTGCTGCCGGCAAACCCGGACTTCCAGCCCATCGTCGTCGATACCCGTCGCGAGCCGCTGGTGATCGAAGGGGTGATGGTCGGCCTGATCCGCAAGGATCACTGAACCAGGCAAGGATTTGCCCCGGCGGCGTATTGCCGGGGAGGTCGCCATGAGCGCCGCAGCCACCGTCCTTAGCTCTGCAGCCGAACTGCGCAGCGCGCTCGCGACCTTGCCTGGCGGCTCGGTGTGGCAGGCCAGCCGGCTGGCTCATGGCAACGGGCCTGTCCTTTCCAGCGGTTTCGATGCCCTGGACGCCGAACTGCCCGGCGGCGGCTGGCCGGCCGGCGCGCTGATCGAACTGCTGGTCGACCATCCCGGCGTGGGCGAGCTGTCGCTGCTGCTGCCGGTACTGAATCGCCCTCCGTTCGATCGCTGGCTCGCCTGGGTGTCTCCGCCCTTCCTGCCTTATGCGCCGGCTCTGGCGGCGGCGGGAGTGCCCCTTTCCCGCCTGCTGCTGATCCGGCCCGACACCGCCCAGGCGTTGTGGACAGCCCGCCAGGCGCTGGCCTCGGGTGGTTGTTCTGTCGTCCTCGCCTGGCTGCAACGCATCGACACCGCCGGCCTGCGCCGACTTCAGCTCGCAGCCGAGGAAGCCGCCACGCCCCTGTTCCTGTTCCGTCCGCGCGCAGCCGCACGCCAGGCCTCGCCGGCACCGCTGCGACTGATCCTGGCCGGCGCGGGCGAGACGCTGCAGGTCAGCATCCTGAAGCGGCGGGGACCGCCCGCATCCCGTTCCCTGCACCTGCCAGTGCGCCGCATGCAGGCCGATGACAGCAGCCTGACCGGTTGCGACGCGATCCGCGAGCCCCCTGTCCCAAGACCCACGCTGTTGCAGCTCGTGAGTTGAGCCATGTTGTGGCTCGCCTTGCTGCTGCCCGACCTGCCCCTGCAGGTCTATGCCCGCAGTGGAATCGATGCTCCGCTCGCGGTCGTTGCCGGCCATCCGCGCCCGCGCGTGATCGCGGCGAGCCCCCAGGCTCGTGCCCTGGGCGTCGAGCCTGGCCAGGGTGTCGCCACGGCCCAGGCCGTCGCACCGGCACTGCAGTTGCGGGCACGCACACCGGCACTGGAGGCCGAGACCCTGGCCGAAGTGGCTTGCTGGGCGGGCGCCTACAGTCCGCGTATCAGCCTCGTCCCGCCGGATGCGGTGCTGCTGGAGATCGAGTCGAGCCTGAAGCTCTTTGGCGGCGCCCTTGCCATCGCTGACGCAGTCCATCAAGGCCTTGCACGACTGGGGCTACAGGCCAGCCTCGCGACGGCGCCGACACCACTCGCTGCACGCTGGTTTGCGCGTACCCGCCTGGCGCTGAGCGACGCTTCCCTCCGGGACTGGCGGGGCAGTCTCGATTCGCTCCCGCTCACCGTGCTTGCTGACGGCACCAGCGTGACCCCTGCGACCCTCGAACTGCTCGCCGGCGTCGGCCTGCGCACGCTCGGCGAGACCGCCCTGCTACCCCGCGCGGCCCTTGCACGCCGGCAGGCCACCGCCGTCACCGACGCCCTGGCGCGCGCCCGCGGTGACATCCCCGACCCACAACCCTGGTTCCAGCCGCCTGTCCAGTACGCCCATCGCCTGGCACTGCCTGCGCCGGTGAGCGAAACCGAAGCGCTCGCCTTCGCTGCCAGGCGACTGTTCGCCGGCCTCGCGGCGTGGCTTGCAAGTCGCCATGCCGCAGTGGATCAGTGTGTGCTCGAGCTGATCCATGAGCGGCACCCAGCAACCCGCGTACCCATCGTCAGCGGCGCTCCCTGCCGCGACGACAGCCGCCTTGCCCTGCTTGCCCGCGAGCATCTGGCTCGCCTGAAGCTGCTCGCACCGGTCGAGGAACTGCGTCTGCTCGCCGATGCGCCGCAAGCGTTCACGCCACAGGCGGACGATCTTTTCGGCCGTCCCGGACAGGCGCGGGACAACGCCATGCTGCTGCTGGATCGCCTGCGTGCCCGCTTGGGGGCCGACGCCATCCATCTGCTCGACACCCGAGCCGACCATCGCCCGGAAGTCGCCTGGACCGGAAAGACGGCGACATCGCCGTCGCCATTGCCTTCTCACTTTCCCAGGTGCCCCGCAACGGCCGCAACGAAGCAGGCGCCGCCGAAGCGCCCCTTGTGGCTCCTCCCCGAACCACGTCCGCTCGCCCCCGGCAGCGCCACCCTGCTCGAGGGACCGGAGCGCATCGAAGGCGGCTGGTGGGACCAAATCGACATCCGGCGCGACTACTATCTCGCCCGCGGGCCGGATGACGCCCTGTGGTGGATCTTTGAGGATCTCGACCGGCCCGGCGCGTGGTATGTGCACGGCTATTTCGGCTGAGGCTTGCCGTCGCCACCGTAGTACACTTCACGATCGAAACCGTTCGCCTTCCCGGGCCTTGCCCATGCCACAAATCCCGTCCTCCCGTATCGAGCCTCCCGCCACCGCACACGGCGACCAGACCCGCCGCCGCGGAGCCGGCGCCCTGCTGCTGTTCCTGATCGCCGTCCCCGCCAGCTACGGACTCTTCGCTTCACTCGCCGATCTGTGGGCCCATGTCGAGCCGCTCGAAGGCGCCCCCTTCATGCTGGCCTCGACCCTGCTCGGCGCCGCGCTTGCCCTTGCGCCCCTCGCAGCACTCGTCGGGTTCATCCTCTCCGTCTGGTATGGCGTCGAAAGCGTCTATCTGCCGCGCAGTCGTCCCACTCCCCTGCTCGACCGCGTGATCACCGGCGCGGGCCTGCTCGTCTGGTTCGCGCCCACCCTCATCACCATCGGCCTGGCAGCGCGCGCCCTGATCGAGGGCCGCGTTCATTTCGTGCGTCCTCCTCGCGACTATTTCCTCGCCACCGATCCGATCGCCTTCTGGCAGGGGCTCGGCTTCTGGCTGATCATGGGTTCCCTGTTCGCCTTCCTCGCGTGGCGCTACTGGCGCGGCAAGCTGCTGCGCGAGCCTGCAACCAATTGAGCGCAGCCGTCGCGGAAACTCCGGCCACTCCCGTCACGCCCGCCGGGATCGCGCGCCAACTGCTGCATCACGCCTGGCCCGTGCTGATCGCACAGGTCCTGTCGATAGTCATGATGATCGCCGACACCATCATCGCCGGACGCTATGGCACGGCTGATCTGGCGGGCATCGCCATCGGCAGCAGCTTCTATGTGTCCGTCGTCATGCTGCTGACCGGCACCTTGCAGGCTGTGGCGCCCACCGTCGCCCACCACTATGGCGCCGGCCGGACGGAGGAAATCGGCCCGGCGCTGCAGCAGGGGCTCTGGCTCGCCCTGATGCTCGCCCTGCCGGGCACACTGGCGCTGGCGTTCCCTCAGACCCTGCTGCAACTCGCGAGCGTCCCGGCAGACGTTGCGGTCAAGGCAGGCGCCTACCTGCAGGCGACGGCCTACGGCCTTCCGGCCGTGCTCCTGTATCGCACCTTCTACGCCTTCAACAATGCGGTGGGCCGCCCCAGGGCCCTGATGGCCATCAGCGCGATCGTCACGTCCGCCCATGTGCCGCTCGCATGGTCGCTGACGAACGGTGCCCTCGGCTTGCCCGAGCTTGGCGGGACCGGCTGCGGGGTATCGACCGCCATCGTGAGCTGGCTGGCGGTGGGCTGCGGGCTGGTCTACCTGCTGCGCAATCCGGCGTACCGGAGATACCGCATCTTCGCCAAGTGGCAGGCGCCCCGCCCGCGTGCGCTTGCCGGCCTGCTTCGCCTCGGCGTGCCCATGGGTCTGTCGACCTTCATCGACATCACCTCCTTCACGCTGATCGCGATCTTCGTCGCCCGCCTTGGCGCCGAAACCGTCGCTGGCCACCGCGTCATCGCCAACCTGACCGGGCTGATCTACATGGTGCCGCTGGCCTTGTCGATCTCCACGCTGGTGCTCGTCGGCCAGGCGGCTGGCGCCCACGACTGGCTGCGCGCACGTGCGACCGCGCGCATCGGGCTTGCGCTCGCGGGGGGGTTCGCGCTGCTGATCGGGGTCGTGCTCTGGCTGGTCCGCGAGCCCGTCGTCACCTATTCCACCACGGATCCCGCGGTACGCGCTGTCGCCATCGGGCTGGTGTTCTACCTCTGCCTCTACCAGGGTTTCGACGGCCTGCAGACCGTGGCGGCCCACGCCTTGCGAGGCTACAAGGTGACACTGCTACCGATGGTGCTGCATACCCTGTGTTTCTGGGGTATCGGCCTGAGCGGCGGTTACTGGCTCAGCTTTCACGCGCCGTGGCGTGTCGCTGCGCCCTCGGTCTCCGGTTTCTGGGAAGGCTGCGTGCTGGCGACGATGGTCGCCACGGTGCTGTTCGGCAGCCTGCTGGTGGTCGTGATGCGTCGCAACGCCGTCAGGCGCCGCCCTGGCTGATCATCCACCAAGCCAGCCGTGGCGCAAGCTTGCCGCTTTCGCGCCCGGACGTGGCCGGAGCTTCAAGGTGATGGTATCCGCGGGCTGGGCGGCGAGCACGACGCTGAACTGCATCAGTTCGTCGCGCCGGAACGCGTGGATCTCGACGACATCGCCAGCCACACAACGGCACAGGCTTGCCTCCAGGCCGGACGCCGACACCCGCAAGCCATCCAGCGCAACCAGCACGTCACCTGCGGACAATCCGGCTGCCTGCGCCGGCCCGCCTTCGAAAACGTTGGCGATCCGCGCTTCGCCCCCACCGGCAGCGAGCTTGATACCCAGCGTCGGCCCTTTGCCGGCCGCCTCGGCGCAATAGTCGACGCCGAAGGATTTCAGCAGCCGGGGCAGCGGCAGGTCGTCCGTACCTTCCACCGCCCTCTTCAGCCAGCGTGACAACCGCTTGCCGAGTGCCGCGCTGCCACGCGCGCCCCCAACGTCGGACACGGCCTGGAAGATTCCGTCCTCTGGCACTCCAGCGCCGGTCCGGCCGTGCCGCTGCCACAGCAGGCGCATCACATCGTCCAGCGCCGCCCCGCCATCCGTGGCCGCGCGCAATTCGAGATCCAGTGCCAGTGCGATGAGGGCGCCCTTGGCGTAGTAGCTCACGATGGCATTGGGCGAATTCTCGTCCTGGCGGTAATACTTGATCCAGGCGTCGAACGACGAATCGGCAACGCTCTGCTTCATCCGGCCGGGGCTGCGAAGCACGTTGGAGATCGTCTTGCCGAGCAGACCGAGATAATCCTCGAGGGCGATGACGCCCGAGCGCACGAGCGCGAGATCGTCGTAATAGGACGTGAAGCCTTCGAATGCCCACAGCAACCGGGTGTAATTCTCGTTTGCCAGGTCGTAGGGCGCAAACGCCGCCGGCTTGATGCGCTTGACGTTCCAGGTGTGGAAGTATTCGTGACTGCAAAGGCCAAGGAAGGTCTTGTAGCCGTCAGGCAGGCCCTGCATGCCCTTCCAGGGCAGATCATTGCGACTGGCGATCAGCGCGGTCGATGCCCGATGCTCCAGCCCGCCGTAGCCGTCGCCCACCACCATCGTCAGGAAAGCGTAGTAATCCATCGGCGGCGGTGCGCCGAACAGCTCGATCTGCCACTTGCAGACGCGTTGGAGGTCGGCGGCAAGGCGCTCCGTGTCGCAGTCGTGGCGCCCCGTCAACGCGATGTCGTGGCGCACGCCACCGGCATCGAAATGAGCAAGGGTGAAGCGGCCCATTTCCACCGGATGGTCGATCAGTTCGTCATAATCCTGCGCCCGATACACGCCGAACCCGTAGGCCCAGGCTGCGCCGACCACGTCTCGCGCGCGAGGAAGTGCCGTGACCACACGCCAGTCGCGATATGCGTTGCCATCGGGGCGCTGGATGTCGACCAGGCAGGGTCGATCCCGCCTTCCATCCGGCGCGAGGAAGACGCTCGTGCCGTTGAAGAATCCATGCGTCGAATCCAGATGCGCTGCGCGCACCGAGAGATCCCACGCATACACCTCATAGCTCAGCGCGAGTACCGCGCCACGCGGTACCGGCGCGGCACGCCAACTGTGCTTGTCCAGCTTCTCCACCGTGACTGGCTCGTCGTCGGCACAAGCGCGCAGGCTGACGATGTTGCGCGCGAACTCGCGGATCATGTAACTGCCCGGAATCCAGGCAGGAAGGCGGAAAACCTGCCCGGCAGGATCCGGATCGGAGACGAGGCAATCAACCTCGAACAGATGGGCATCGGGGCGATGCGGGCGGATGCGATAGCGCACCGGCGGCAGGACGTTGGTCATGGCGCGAAGGATCCGGATTCAGCAGGAAGTGCTCGATGCGGCAATGTCTGCGATCAGGCGAGCTGGCGCCACAGCAGGTGGTTGCCGATGAAGCTCGCCACCACCTCGCCGCGCTGATTCAGCGCTCGATACTGAAGCCGGGCAATGCCCCGGTCCGGCTTGGATTTCGATGGCCGCACGTCGAGCACCTCGACTTCGGAATGCAACGTGTCGCCGGGGCGGACCGGCGCATACCAGCGCAGTTCGTCGCAGCCGGGAGAACCGATGCTGGACTTCTGCAGCACGCCACTCTGGATGAACAGCCGGAAACACAGCGCAAATGTCTGGAAACCGCTGGCGATCAGTCCGCCATATGGCGACTGGGCAGCGGCCAATACATCCAGGTGGAAGGGCTGAGGGTCGTAGCGCAAGGCGAAATCGATGATCTCGGCCTCGGTGAGCGTGATTCCCGGCGTGACGAATTTCTGCCCGGGCACGAGGTCGTCCAGATAGCGCTGATCCATTCCCGGCATCTCCTCCATGGGTGCGAGATCGGAAAGGTAAACAGCCGCGGCTGGCCGCGCAAGCTGACGCGCGCCACGCAATGTACCTCAAACAAAAAAGCCGGCCCCGTCCGGGGCCGGCTTTCCGCAATGATCTGGTGGGCGGTACTGGGATCGAACCAGTGACCCCTGCCGTGTGAAGGCAGTGCTCTACCGCTGAGCTAACCGCCCGATCCGGCGACACGCACGAAGCGCCTGTCGCCAGCCGGAATCTTTTCGGGGAGCCCACCATCGGATCGGTGGTGGGCGGTACTGGGATCGAACCAGTGACCCCTGCCGTGTGAAGGCAGTGCTCTACCGCTGAGCTAACCGCCCCCGAAAGAAGAGGCCGCATTTTAGGAGGCGGATTTCGCGTCGTCAAGCGTGGAACGCGACTTCCGCGGCGCCTTCACGCCCGCAGACGCGTCGCTGCCCGTTCGCGGCGGCGGGCCAAGGCCGTGCCGGCCCGTCTTACTTGTTCGCCGGAAGTGCCGCTCGTCCTACCGATTCGATCAGCTTCGTCTCCGAGAAAGCGGCCAGCTCCCGCGCGCTCTTGCTGGCTTGCTCGTATGCGGCGCTGCCGGCTGCAAGCGCCGACTTCATGCTCTCGAGCAGCACTTCGGACCCGCCTGGCGCCGCCCTCCTTGCGTAATCCAGCTCCTGCACAAGCGTCTGCTTGACCGCGCCGACCCGCGCATCGACGATTTCGGCGAGTCCCTGTTGCTGTTCGGCCAGAATCCCAGACACATCGCGCGCGTAGTTCGCCGACCTCTCCATCAGTGGCTGCACCAACGCGGTCGGGAAGAACAGCCAGCTTTGCACATCGCGCGCGCTCGCAAGCATCCTCGCCTTCGCCATGCCCTCCTCGACCAGGCCGCTGGCAAAGCCGACATTCGCGTCCATGAGACGCCCGGTCAAGGTCATGAAACTGTCGGCAACCGTCAGCAGCGATTCCATGCACGCCCTGTTGTTGGCGGCAAACTGTTCAGGGTTCGTCAAAACCTTCATGGTCATTTTCCGATAAAGTGGATTGATCGCAGGTGTCCAGCACGAACAGGCCAGAGGACGAATTTTGCCGCATCGCAACAATCACGCAAACCGGTTTCGCCCCAAACCGGGGCGCGCCTGCACGCGGAACGGAACGGCGGACTGAACGCAGCGCCGTAAGAGGAAGGCTAGGGCAGCCTTCCAGAGGGGGGAACCAGAAAAGCAGAAGCCCGGATCAATCCGGGCTTCGGGAAACTGGTGGGTGCTGACGGGCTCGAACCGCCGACATCCAGCTTGTAAGGCTAGCGCTCTACCAACTGAGCTAAGCACCCCTCACGCAGAGGAGCAGTCTGTGCCCGCTCAGCGAAGCGCGCTAGTTTAGCGCTTCTTTCAGGCCTTTTCCAGGCCTGAACTTCGGAACCTTGGCTGCCTTGATCTTGATGTTCTTGCCGGTACGCGGATTGCGCCCCGTTCGCGCTGCACGCCGCGCAACGTGGAAGGTACCGAAACCGACAAGCGTGACCGAGTCACCTTGCTCGAGCGCTCCTTTGACCGCCTCGAGTGCGCCGTCGAGCGCACGTCCGGCTGCCGCCTTTGAGATATCCGCGTGAGCGGCAATTGCATCGATCAGTTCAGACTTGTTCATGAAGCGGCTCCCTCGATGAGTACTGCGATCTAACTGCACGACGTGGCCGACTCGGCGCAAGCCGCAACCGGCGCGACCTTCAGGCAAACTGGAGCGATCTTGCAAACTGCGTCGAAGTTATAGCGCGCGAAAATTCGGCGTGTCAAGCGCGTGAAACGCAACAAGGGCGCTGCATGCGGAGCATGAGCGCCCTTGTTCGCGAGGCAAGCCTCCACGCGGCAACGAAGGATCAGTGCGCGCGCAGATTCAGCGACGATGCCGAACCGCCTTCCTCGGTGCGGGCAGCCACCGTTTCCACCGGGACCGGCGGTGCGTCGGGCAGTGGCTCGGGACTCCGCTCCAGCGCAAGCTCGAGCACCTGGTCAATCCACTTCACCGGGATGATCTCGATCGCATTCTTGATGTTGTCCGGGATGTCCGCCAGATCCTTGACGTTGTCTTCCGGGATCAGCGCCGTCTGGATGCCACCGCGCACTGCGGCGAGGAGCTTCTCCTTCAGTCCGCCAATCGCCAGCACTTCACCGCGCAGCGTGATCTCGCCTGTCATGGCGACATCGCAGCGCACCGGAATTCCCGCCAGCACGGAGACCAGGGCGGTTGAGATCGCAATGCCCGCCGACGGCCCGTCCTTCGGGATCGCCCCCTCGGGAAGGTGAATGTGGATGTCGCTCTTCTGGTGGAAATCCTCGGCGATCCCCAGCGAGCGCGCCCGTTTGCGCACCACCGACAAGGCCGCCTGAATGGACTCCTGCATGACCTCGCCGAGCTTGCCGGTCGTCATGACCTTGCCCTTGCCCGGCAACTGAACCGCTTCCACCGTCAGCAGTTCGCCGCCCACCTCCGTCCACGCGAGGCCGGTGACCTGGCCGATCTGGTTCTGCTTCTCGGCCATGCCGAAGCTGTACTTGCGCACGCCGAGGAACTTGTCGAGGTTCTTCGCATTGACGACGATCTTGCTCGAGCGCTTGCGCAGCACGAGCTGCTTGACGACCTTGCGGCAGATCTTCGAGATCTCGCGCTCGAGGCCGCGCACGCCCGCCTCGCGCGTGAAGTAACGCACCACGTCACGCAGCGCTTCGTCGGTGACCGACAGCTCTTCGCGCTTGAGGCCGTTGTTCTTCATCTGCTTCGGGAGCAGGTAACGCGTCGCGATATTGACCTTCTCGTCCTCCGTGTAGCCGGAAAGACGGATCACTTCCATGCGGTCGAGCAGCGCTGGCGGGATGTTCAACGTATTCGCAGTGGCGACGAACATCACGTCCGAGAGATCGAAATCCACCTCGACGTAATGATCCTGGAAGGTGTGGTTCTGCTCTGGATCGAGCACCTCAAGGAGGGCCGACGACGGATCGCCGCGGAAATCCATGCCGAGCTTGTCCACCTCGTCGAGCAGGAACAGCGGGTTCTTGACCCCGACCTTGCTCATGTTCTGGAGGATCTTGCCCGGCATCGAACCGATGTAGGTGCGACGGTGACCGCGGATCTCGGCCTCGTCGCGCACGCCGCCCAGGGCCATGCGAATGAACTTGCGATTGGTCGCCTTGGCGATCGACTGTCCGAGTGACGTCTTGCCGACGCCGGGAGGTCCGACGAGGCACAGGATGGGCGCCTTGACCTTATCGACGCGCTGCTGCACCGCAAGGTACTCGAGGATGCGTTCCTTCACACGCTCGAGACCGTAGTGATCCTTGTCGAGGATCTTCTCGGCTTCGCCCAGATCCTTGCTCACGCGCGACTTCTTCTTCCAGGGCAGGCCGATGAGCGTATCGATGTAATTGCGCACGACCGTCGCTTCCGCGGACATCGGCGACATCAGGCGCAGTTTCTTGAATTCGGCCTCGGCCTTGGCAAGCGCCTCCTTGGGCATCCCGGCGGACTTGATCTTCTTGTCCATCTCGTCGAGGTCGGCCCCCTCCTCGCCTTCGCCGAGCTCCTTCTGGATCGCCTTGACCTGCTCGTTGAGGTAATACTCGCGCTGGCTCTTCTCCATCTGCCGCTTCACGCGGCCGCGAATGCGCTTCTCGACCTGGAGGATGTCCAGTTCGGCCTCGAGCTGGTTGAGCAGCCTGTCGAGACGGTCGCCGGTATTGAAGATCTCGAGGACTTCCTGCTTCTGCTCGAGCTTGAGCGGCAGATGAGCAGCGATGGTATCGGCCAGTCGGCCGGCTTCCTCGATGCCGGCAAGCGAAGTCAGGATCTCGGGCGGGATCTTCTTGTTCAGCTTAACGTACTGATCGAACTGGGCGATGATCGCCCGGCGCATTGCCTCGACTTCGTTGTTGCCGGGTTCGGGCACGGACACGGGCGTGACCTTCGCGACGAAAAGCTGTCGCAGGTCCTCGACCGAGTCGATGTGCGCACGCTGAACACCCTCGACCAGCACCTTGATCGTGCCGTCCGGCAACTTGAGCATTTGCAGGATGTTGGCCACGCATCCGATCGAATAGAGATCCTCGACTCCGGGTTCATCCTTGGAGGCGGATTTTTGCGCGACGAGCAGGATGCCCTTGCCCGCTTCCATCGCGCTCTCCAGCGCCTTGATCGATTTTGGCCGCCCGACGAACAACGGGATGACCATGTGCGGAAACACCACTACGTCGCGCAGCGGCAGCAGCGGCAGCTCCAGTTGTTCGTTGGGGAGGTCAGCGGGACCCGACATTTTCATTTTCCCTATCAGAAAGGTCACACCCATATGCGGGCGTGACCTGGAAATTCAAGCGGCGGGTGGCGGCCGGACGAAATCCGGCCGCGGCGGGCGTCAATTGGAGCCCGAAACCTTCTGCTGCTCGGCGTAGATGAGCAAGGGCTTGGCGGTGTCTTCGATGGTGCTCTCGTCCACCACCACCTTGGATACGCCTTCGAGCGTCGGCAGGTCGTACATGATGTCGAGCAAGGCGGCCTCGAGGATCGAGCGCAAACCGCGCGCCCCCGTTTTGCGCTTGATCGCCTTGCGCGCGACCGCGTGCAGCGCCGCCGGGCGGATTTCGAGCTCGACGCCTTCCATCGAGAAGAGCTTCTGGTACTGCTTGACCAGCGCGTTCTTGGGCTCGACGAGAATCTGGATCAGCGCCTCCTCGTCCAGTTCCTGCAACGTGGCGACGACCGGAAGCCGGCCAATCAGCTCGGGAATGAGACCGAACTTGATCAGGTCTTCAGGCTCGACCTGGCGGAAAGTCTCCGTCAGGCTGCTGCCATCGCGGCTCTTCACTTCGGCGCCGAAACCGATCCCCACCTTCTCGGTGCGGTTGCGGATGATCTTCTCCAACCCGTCGAAGGCGCCACCACAGATGAAAAGCACATTGGTGGTGTCGACCTGAATGAAGTCCTGGTTGGGATGCTTCCGTCCGCCCTGAGGGGGAATGGAGGCAACCGTGCCCTCGACCAGCTTGAGCAGCGCCTGCTGCACGCCCTCGCCCGAGACGTCGCGGGTGATGGAGGGGTTGTCCGCCTTGCGCGAGATCTTGTCGATCTCGTCGATGTACACGATGCCTTGCTGCGCCTTGTCGACGTCGTAGTCGCATTTCTGCAGCAGCTTCTGAATGATGTTCTCCACATCCTCGCCGACGTAGCCCGCTTCGGTCAGGGTCGTGGCATCGGCCATCACGAAGGGAACGTTGAGCAGTCGCGCCAGCGTCTGCGCGAGCAAGGTCTTGCCGGAGCCTGTCGGGCCGATCAGCAGGATGTTGCTTTTCGACAGTTCGACATCGTCCTGCTTGCCCGACAGGTGACGAAGCCGCTTGTAGTGATTGTAGACGGCCACCGACAGGCTGCGCTTGGCAAGCGACTGGCCGATGACGTACTCGTCGAGCGTCTCGCAGATCTCGCGCGGCGTGGGCAGGTCGCCCCTGACGCCCTCGATGTCTGCGCCGGCACCGATCTCGTCGCGAATGATGTCATTGCACAACTCGATGCATTCATCGCAGATGAATACCGACGGACCGGCAATCAGTTTGCGGACTTCGTGCTGGCTCTTGCCGCAGAAGGAGCAGTAGAGCAGCTTCTCGGCGCTGCCTTTCTTGTCCGACATGGTCTGTTCTCCCGGATCAGGCGTCGGCGCGGCTGGTCAGGACCTTGTCGATCAGCCCGTATTCGACGGCGGCCGTGGCGGACATGAAGTTGTCGCGGTCGGTGTCTTTCTCGATCTGTTCGATGGTCTGGCCGGTGTGCTTGGCCAGCATGCTGTTGAGTCGCTCGCGCAGATACAGAATCTCGCGGGCATGGATCTCGATGTCCGACGCCTGGCCTTGGAATCCACCGAGCGGCTGATGGATCATCACGCGCGAGTTCGGCAGGCAATAGCGCTTGCCCTTCTCTCCCGCTGCGAGGAGAAACGCCCCCATGCTTGCCGCCTGGCCGATGCACAGGGTGCTCACGTTCGGCTTGATGAACTGCATGGTGTCGTAGATCGCCATGCCGGCCGTGACCGAACCGCCCGGAGAATTGATGTAGAAATAAATGTCCTTGTCGGGATTCTCCGACTCGAGGAACAGCAGTTGGGCGACGATCAGATTGGCCGTCACGTCATTGACGGGGCCGACGAGGAATACCACCCGCTCCTTGAGAAGGCGCGAATAGATGTCGTAGGCGCGCTCGCCACGACCGCTCTGTTCGACGACCATCGGTACCAGGCCGAGACCGACCGGGTTCCAGTCGCTGTTGTGCTGTGGTGCTCCTTGCATCATTCGTCAGACCCTTTGCGGCATCAGGCCGCGTTACCCATCAGTTCGTCAAACGCGATCGACTTGTCGCTCGTGTCGGCCTTCTCGCAAACCCAGGCCACCACGTTGTCCTCGATCACAACCGACTCGGCCTGCGCCAGGCGATCCGGCTGCGCGTAATACCAGCGTACCAGTTCGGACGGGTCTTCGTAACTCTGCGCCATCTCCTCGATCAGCGCGCGTACCTGCTCCGGCTTGGCGTGCAGTTCGTTGGTCTTGACGAGCTCGGCCATGATCAGGCCCAGCTTCACCCGACGCTCCGCCTGGTCCGCAAACCACGACGCCTCGACCGGGATGTCCTTGGTCTTGAGACCGCGCATCTCGAGGTCGCGGCGGGCGTTGTCGGCGAGCTGGTTCGACTCCGCCTGCACGAGCGCCTTGGGCACTTCGATCGGCGTCACCGCGAGCAGCGCTTCCATCACCTGCTCCTTCACCTTCGCCTGGATACGGCGCTTCACCTCACGCTCGAGGTTGGTCTTAACTTCTTCGCGCAGCTTCGCCACGTCGCCGTCGGCCACACCCAGCGCCCTCGCGAAATCGCTGTTGATCTCAGGCAACACCGGGGCCTCGACCGCCTTCACCGTGATCTCGAACTGCACCGCCTGGCCAGCCAGGTTCTTGGCGTGGTAATCCTCCGGGAACGTCATGTCGAAGGTTTTGCTTTCGCCCGCCTTCAGGCCGACAACCGCGTCTTCGAAATCCTTCAGCATGGAGCCGGCGCCGATCACGAAGGGGAAATCCTCACCGGAGCCGCCTTCGAACAGCTCACCATCCTTGCGTCCGGCGAAGTCGATCGCCACACGATCGCCCTCGGCCGCGGCACGGTCGGCTGCGACGAAACTGGTGCGCTGCTTGCGTAGCACATCGATCGTCTTGTCGACTTCGGCATCGGTCACATCCAGCACCGGACGCTCGATTTTCTGGCTGGCGAAATCGCCCGGCACCACATCAGGATAGACCTCGAACACGGCGCTGAATTCCAGCACGTCGGCGCTCGAAGCCTCCTTCGGCTCGATGCGGGGATATCCCGCCACACGCAGGTTCTGCTCGCGCACCTGCTCGCCGAATGCGCGCTCCACCGCCGCACCGATCGCTTCGGAACGAGCCTGCGGACCATGCGTCTGGGCGACGATCTTCAACGGCACCTTGCCGGGGCGGAAACCCGCCATCTTGACGGTGCGAGCCATGCGCTTGAGGCGCGCATCCACTTCGGTTTCGATGTCCGCCAGCGCCACGGACATGTCGATGCGGCGCTCCAGCGCACTCTTGGCTTCCTGGTTGGTCTGCATTAGGTCGATCCTGGATCCTGACAAGTCAAAAAAATCCGTCCGGGTGGGCGTAATCTAAGCTGAAAGCAAGGACTTCTCAGCGCTTACCCACCGCGAACGCGTGTAAAGAAACCTTGGATTCTAGCACAGGGTCCGGCTCTTCCTTCCAGCGTCGAGCCGGGCGAAAAACATGCTGCCGACTATGCAAAAAAGCACAAATCAGCACGGAACTCGCGCGCGCGCTGCGTCTCTCACCGTCAGACTCGGATCGTGCATGGATGCAGACCGGGCGGCGCCGCGCAACACCTCGCGACCGCAGCAAATAATAATTCTTCGAGCCGCCAAACGGCCGCACAGCAAGGAGACATTGCCATGACCATCTTCAACGCCTACCAGGCGCGCTACGAAGCTGCCCGCGAGGAAGAGATGTCCCTGCAGGACTATCTCGAACTGTGCCGCAGCGACCGCACGGCCTATGCCACGGCCGCCGAACGCATGCTGATGGCGATCGGCGAACCGGAGTTCGTCGACACGCGGCTCGACCCGCGGCTGTCGCGCATCTTCTCCAACAAGGTGCTCAAGCTCTACCCCGCCTTCCGCGATTTCTACGGCATGGAAGAGGTGATCGAGCACATCGTCTCCTACTTCCGCCACGCCGCGCAGGGGCTCGAAGAGAAGAAGCAGATCCTCTACCTGCTGGGGCCGGTCGGCGGCGGCAAATCGTCCTTGGCCGAAAAGCTCAAGAGCCTGATCGAGAAGGTGCCGTTCTACGCGATCAAGGACTCGCCGGTAAACGAATCGCCGCTGGGGCTGTTCGACGTCAATGAGGATGGCCGCATCCTGGAAGAGGACTACGGCATTCCGCGGCGCTATCTCAACACCATCATGAGTCCTTGGGCGGTGAAGCGCCTGAACGAGTTCGGCGGCGACATCACCCGATTCCGCGTGGTCAAGCTGACGCCTTCGGTGCTCAAGCAGACCGCGGTGGCGAAGACCGAACCGGGCGACGAGAACAACCAGGACATTTCGTCGCTGGTGGGCAAGATCGACATCCGCAAGCTCGAGCAGTACTCGCAGGACGACCCGGACGCCTACAGCTACTCCGGCGGCCTGTGCCTCGCCAACCGCGGGCTACTCGAATTCGTCGAGATGTTCAAGGCGCCGATCAAGGTGCTGCACCCGCTGCTGACCGCCACCCAGGAGGGCAACTACAAGGGCACCGAAGGTTTCGGCGCGATTCCGTTCGACGGCATCGTCATGGCGCACTCGAACGAATCCGAATGGGTTGCCTTCAAGAACAACAGAAACAACGAAGCCTTCCTCGACCGCATCTACACCGTCAAGGTGCCCTACTGCCTGCGCGTGTCCGACGAGATCCGCATCTACGAGAAACTACTGGTACACAGTTCGCTGTCGGAGGCGCCCTGCGCCCCGGACACGCTGAAGATGATGGCGCAGTTCTCGGTGCTGTCGCGGCTGAAGGAGCCCGAGAACTCCAGCATCTTCTCCAAGATGCGGGTGTATGACGGCGAGAATCTCAAGGACACCGATCCGAAGGCCAAGAGCTACCAGGAGTATCGCGACTACGCCGGCGTCGACGAGGGCATGACGGGCTTGTCTACGCGCTTCGCCTTCAAGGTGCTGTCCAAGGTGTTCAACTTCGACCACCGCGAAGTGGCCGCCAACCCGGTACACCTGATGTACGTGCTCGAGCAGCAGATCGAGCAAGAGCAATACGCGCCCGACACCGAAGCGCGCTACATGGCGTACATCAAGGAGTACCTGGCGCCGCGCTACGCGGAGTTCATCGGCAAGGAGATCCAGACCGCCTACCTCGAGAGCTACTCCGAGTACGGCCAGAACATCTTCGACCGCTACGTGACCTATGCCGACTTCTGGATCCAGGACCAGGAGTTCCGCGACCCGAACACCGGCGAGATCCTCGACCGCGCGGCGCTGAACGAGGAACTGGAGAAGATCGAGAAACCGGCGGGCATCAGCAACCCGAAGGACTTCCGCAACGAGGTGGTGAACTTCGTGCTGCGTGCTCGCGCCCAGCATGAAGGCCGCAACCCGAGCTGGACCTCCTACGAGAAGCTGCGTGCGGTGATCGAGAAGAAGATGTTCTCCAACACCGAGGACCTGCTGCCGGTGATCAGCTTCAACGCCAAGGCCAGCGCCGACGAGCAGAAGAAGCACCAGGACTTCGTCGATCGCATGATCGACAAGGGCTACACCGAGAAGCAGGTGCGCCTGCTGTGCGAGTGGTACCTGCGCGTGCGCAAGTCGTCATGAGCGCAGCGACCGGCTGAAGCGCGGCGCACCGCTCGTGCGCCGCTGCCGCGGCCCGGACATCCAGGCGGGCGTCCGGACCCGACACCATCGAGGAGGCATCATGGCCCGCATCATCGACCGACGTTTCGACAGCAAGGGCAAGAGCACGGTCAATCGCCAGCGCTTCATGCGCCGCTTCAAGCAGCAGATCCGCAAGGCGGTGTCGGAGGCGATCCACGGCCGCTCGATCCGCGACCTCGACAACGGCGAGGAGGTGTCGATCCCTGCGCGCGACCTATCCGAACCGATCCTGCACCAGGGCCGCGGCGGCATCTGGGAACAGGTCTTCAGCGGCAACGACCAGTTCGTCGGCGGCGACCAGATCAAGCGGCCGTCCGGCGGCGGGGCTGGCGGCGGTGGCGGCAAGGGCGAAGCCGGCAACGAGGGCGAGCACGAGGACGACTTCGTGTTCCAGTTGTCGCGCGAGGAGTTCCTCGACCTGTTCTTCGAGGATCTCGAACTGCCGCGGCTGATCCGCACCCAGCTCGCCTGCATCACCGACTACAAGACGCGCCGCGCCGGCTTCACCTCCGACGGCGTGCCGGCCAACATCAACGTGGTGCGCTCGCTGCGCGGCGCGCTCGGCCGCCGCCTCGCCCTGGGTTCGCCCTACCACGCGCGGCTGCGCGAGCTGCAGCAGGAACTCGACGATGCACTGGAAGAGCACGGCGAAGACAGCACGCCGGTGCTGGCCCTGCGCGATCAGATCGGCCGCGTGCGGGCCAAGATCGACAACATCCCCTTCATCGACAGCTTCGACCTGCGCTACAACAACCGGGTGAAGGTGCCGCAGCCGACCACGCAGGCGGTGATGTTCTGCCTGATGGACGTGTCCGGCTCGATGGACGAGGACCGCAAGGCCACCGCCAAGCGCTTCTTCATGCTGCTGCACCTGTTCCTGACGCG
>JAFEFM010000491.1 GCA_018240585.1 Pseudomonadota bacterium | reverse complement strand
CGCTGGGGCTGAGCGCCTGCGCCTCGTGCGACAGGCGCCGCAGCGGCACCAGTCCGAGGTGGGTGATCAGGTAGCCGAGCGCGGCAAAAAGCGCCACCCCGGCCGACACGCTACCCACCAGCACCGAGCGGAAGGCGCGCCGGGTGTGCGCATAGGTGGCGGAGTCGACTCCGACGCTAAAGCTCAGGGCCGCGTGCAGCGCGTCGGCCGGAAAGCTGGCGCTGCGCACCATCATCGGCTCCTCGCGGCCGCCGATGCGCAACTCGCCGACGCGCGCCCCGCCCGCGCCGAAGGCTTCCACCTCGGGCGGCGGGCTCCCGTAGCGGATCTGCGCATCCAAGCTCAGGATCCAGTATTCGGTGCTGCGATCGGGCGGCGTCAGGGCGTCGAGCTTGGCGTGAATGCGCTGCCACTGCTCGGGTGTGCGCAAGCGCTTGAGCACATACTCGATGTCCTCGAACTTGGTGTCGAGCTGCGCCATCTGCTGCCGGCGCAACACGGCGGCAAGTTCGCGGTCGAGCACGTAGCCCAGCAGCGAAAGCACCACCAGCGCGGCGAGTGCGAACATCGCCGCCAGGCGCGCGGCGATCGAGCGCACCGGCCGCAGCGCGATGCCCGTCATTGCCCCTGCCGCTCCTCGAGCACGTAGCCCATGCCGCGCACGGTGTGCAGCAGGCCGCTGTGGAATGGCGCATCGACCTTCGCCCGCAGGCGCTTGATCGCGACTTCCACCACATTGGCGCTGGTGTCGTAATTGATGCCCCACACCAGCTCGGCGATGGCGGTCTTGGACAGGATCTGCCCCGGGTGGCGTGCCAGCACGGTGAGCAGGGAAAACTCCTTGGCCGTCAGGTCGATGCGGATGCCCGCGCGCATGGCCTTGCGCGCCATCAGGTCGATCACGAGGTCGCCCACGCGAAGCTGCGTGGCGTCCTGCCGGCGGCCGCGGCGGGTCAGAACCTGCAGGCGGGCGAGCAGTTCGAGGAAGGAGAAGGGTTTGACCAGATAATCGTCGGCACCGGCCTGCAGCCCCTTCACCCGGTCCTCGACCCGGTCGCGCGCGGTGAGCATGATCACCGGCGTGTCCTTCACCGCCCGCAGCGAGCGCAACACCGACAGGCCGTCCAGGCCCGGCAGCATCTGGTCGAGCACGATCACGTCGTAGTCCACCTCCAGGGCGAGATGCTGCGCGTCGATGCCGTCGTGCGCCACATCGACGCTGCAGCCCTGTTCGGTGAGTCCCTCGTAGAGATAGCTGGCGATCTTGAGTTCGTCTTCCACCACCAGAATCTTCATGCGTCCCTCTCCTGCTCCATCGCCATCGCGCGCCGCGCCCGCCGTGCCTCCTTGCGGCGCATGTACCAGTCGTGCGCGCGATCGAGGTAGAGATAGATCACCGGCGTGGTGAACAGGGTCATCGCCTGCGACACCAGCAGACCGCCCACCATCGCGTAGCCGAGCGGGCGCCGCAGCTCCGAGCCCGCCCCCTGGTCCAGCATCAGCGGCAGACCGGCCAGCAGCGCGCACGCGGTGGTCATCATGATGGGGCGGAAGCGCAGCAGACAGGCCTGGTAGATCGCCTGGTGCGCCTCCAGCCCCTGCTCGCGCTCGGCCTGCAGGGCGAAGTCAATGAGCATGATGCCGTTCTTCTTGACGATGCCGATCAGCAGGATGATGCCGATCAGCGCGATCACGCCGAGGTCGTAGCCGCCCAGGCGCAGCACCAGCAGCGCGCCGAGCCCCGCCGACGGCAGCGTCGACAGGATGGTCAGCGGGTGGATGTAGCTCTCGTAGAGCAGGCCCAGCACGATGTACACCGCCACCAGCGCTGCGGCGATCAGGTAAGGCTGCGTCGCCAGCGATTCGCCGAACGCTTTCGCCGTGCCCTGGAAACTGCCCGACAGGGTCGCCGGCACACCCAGCTCGGCCTTGGCCTTGTCGATCGCCTGCACCGCGTCGCCCAGCGCCGTGCCCGCGGTGAGGTTGAACGAGATCGTCACCGCCGGGAACTGGCCCTGGTGGCTGATCTGCAGGTAGGCACTGCGGCTCGTGTCCACCTTCACGAAGGCCGACAGCGGCACCTGCTCGCCGGTCAGCGGCGCGGTCACGTAGAGCTTGTCGAACAGCGCCGGGTCTTCCTGCAGCCTGGGGGTCACTTCCAGGATCACGCGGTAGCTGTTGGTCTGGGTGTAGTACTGCGCCACCTGGCGCTGGCCGATGGCATCGTAGAGCGTGTTGTCGATCAGCGCCGGGGTGATGCCGAAGCTCGCCGCGCGTGCGCGGTCGATGACGAGGTTGGCCGCGGCAGCGGCGTTCTGCTGGTCCGAGGCGACATCCGCGAGCTGGGGCAGCTTGCGCAGCCGCTCCACCAGGCGCGGCGCCCAGGTGTTGAGCTCGTCGAGGTTGGTGTCGGTCACCGTGTATTGGTACTGGGTACGCGACAGCCGGCCGCCGACCCGGATGTCCTGCGGCGCCTGCATGAAGAGCGCAACGCCCTGCAGCGCCGCGAGCCTCGGCCGCAGGCGGTCAATGATCTCGCTGGCGCTCAGGCGACGGCCTTCGGACCTGGGCCGCAGCGCGATGAAGAAGGTGCCGGTGTTGGCCGTGCCGCGCCCGGCGAACATGCCGAAGCCGGTGACGTCCGGATCCTGGCGCACGACATCGGCGATCCGGTGCATGCGCTCGCTCATGGCTGCGAACGAAGCGTCCTGCGAGGTCTCGGCGAAGCCGTAGATCGTGCCGGTGTCCTGCTGCGGGAAGAAGCCCTTGGGGCTGACGACGAACATCACCACCGTGAGCACGAGCGTCGCCAGGAACACCAGCAGGGTCGTGCGCTCGTGGTGCAGCACGATGTCGAGCCCGCGCTGGTAGCTGGCCTGCATCGCCGCGAAGCCGCGCTCGCAAAGCTGGTGGAGGCGACCGTGGCGCTTCGCATGCGAGTCGGTCAGGAAACGCGAGCACAGCATCGGCGTCAGCGTCAGGGATACCACCACCGACACCACGATGGTCATCGTCACGGTGACGGCGAACTCGCGGAACAGCCGCCCGACGATGCCGCCCATCAGCAGCAGGGGAATGAACACGGCGACCAGCGACACCGAGATCGAGATGATGGTGAAGCCGATCTCGGACGCGCCCTTGAACGCCGCCTCCAGCGGTTTCATGCCGGCCTCGACGTGACGGTAGATGTTCTCCAGCATGACGATCGCATCATCGACGACGAAGCCGATGGAGATGGTGAGCGCCATCAGCGACAGGTTGTCGAGGCTGTAGCCCATCAGGTACATGGACGCCGCGGTGCCGAACAGCGCCAGCGGCACGGTGAGGCCCGGAATCACGGTGGCCGGCACGCTCAGCAGGAAGACGAAGATCACCAGCACCACCGCGGCGATGGTGATCAGCAGCGTGCGCTCCACGTCATGCACCGAAGCGCGGATGTTCTCGGTGCGATCCACCAGCACGTTCACCGACACCGTCGGCGGAATCGCGGCGGAAAGCCGCGGCAACTCGGCCTTGATGCGGTCGACGGTCTCGATCACGTTGGCGCCGGGCTGCTTGTGCACGAACAGGATCACCGCGTTGCCGCCGTGCGCCACTCCGTCAGCGGACGCCGCCGCGCCCGGGTAGGCCCAGCCGGCGGTCTGCGTGTTCTCCGGCCCGTCCACCGCCACGCCGATGTCGCGCACGCGCACCGGCGCGCCGTTGCGGTAGGCGATCACGATGTCGTTCCAGGGCTCGGCGGCCAGCACCTGGTCGTTCGTGTACACCGTGAATGTCTGCTGCCGTCCGTTGATGCTGCCCGTGGGCTGGCTCACCGTGGAGTTCGCAATCACGCCGCGCACCTGCTCGAGGCTCATGCCGAGCGCGGCGAGCTTGGCGGGGTCGACCTGCACCCGCACCGAAGGCTTCTGTTCGCCGCCGATGCCGACGTCACCGACGCCGGGCAGTTGCGACATCTGCTGTGCAAGGATGGTGTCCGCATACTCGTTCACCGCGGTCAGCGGCAGCGTGTCGGACTGCACGGTAAGCACCAGGATCGCGGCATCCGCCGGGTTGGTCTTGCGAAAGCGCGGCGGGCTGGGCAGGTTGCCCGGGAGCTGCCCGGCGGCGGCATTGATCGCCGACTGGACGTCGAGGGCGGCCGCATCGATGTCGCGCTCGAGCACGAATTCCAGCGTGATCTGCGTGCTGCCCTGCGAGCTGGTCGAGGTCATCTGCGACACGCCGGGAATCAGCGAGAACTGCCGCTCGAGCGGCTGCGCCACGTTCGCGGCCATCGTTTCCGGGTTGGCGCCCGGCAGGCTGGCCGACACCTGGATGGTGGGGAAGTCGACCTGCGGCAAGGGCGCCACAGGCAGCAGCGGCCAGGCGGCGATGCCGACCAGCAGGATCGCCAGCGCCAGCAGCGTGGTGCCGATCGGGCGGCGGATGAAGCCGGCAGAGATGCCGCGCCAGCCTTCGTTGGCTTGCCCCGCCCCCGGTTCGCCGGGTGTCCTCGGTTCCTGCGTGCTCATCGGCCGTCGCTCCTGGAGCCCGCGTCGGCGCCCCGCCCAGCGGCAACCACGGCGATGCCCGGCTTCATCCTGTACTGGCCATCGGCCACCACCGTCTCGCCGGCGGCCAGCCCCTTGCCGACGACAGCCTTGTCGTCCTGGATCTGCACGACATCGACCGGCCGCATCTGCGCCTTGCCGTCAGTGCCGACCACATACACGTAGGTCCCCGCCTGGCCGCGCAGCACGGCCGAAGCCGGTACCGTGAGGGCCGCCTCGTGCTCGCCGAGCTGCAGGCGCACATTCACATACTGGCCCGGCCACAGCTCGTGCTCCCCGTTCGCGAACCGCGCCTTGAGCTGCACCGTGCCGCTCGCCATGTCGATGCGGTTGTCGACCAGCACCAGTTCGCCGCGGGCCAGCAGCGCATCGCCGCTTCGGTCATAGGCGAACACCGGCAGGCGGCGGCCATCCCGCCCCGCCCGGTTGATCGCCTGAACGGCGTCGCCCGGCAGGGTGAAGACGACGGCAATGGGGTCGATCTGGTTGATCACCACGAGGCCATTGGCGTCATTGGCGTGGACGATGTTGCCCGGGTCGACCTGGCGTGCGCCCGTGCGCCCGGAAATCGGCGCGGTGATGGTCGCGTAGCCGAGCTGCACCTCGGCGTAATGGATCTGCGCATCGTCCGTCTGCACTGCGGCCTGCAACTGCGCCACCAGGGCCTTCTGCGTGTCGGCCGTCTGGTGCGACGCGGCGTCCTCCCTGACGAGCTGGGTGTAGCGCTCGAGGTCGCGCCGCGCATTGGCGAGTTGCGCCGTGTCGCGTCCCTTCTGCGCGCGCGCCTGCTCTAGCTGGGCACGCAGGGCGCGGCCGTCGAGTTCGGCGAGCACCTGGCCGGCGCGGACGTCCTGGCCCTCGATGAAACCGATGCGCTCAAGCTGGCCATCGAGCCGGGTTCGCACGGTGACCGAAGCCAGCGGCTGCACGGTGCCCACCCCGGTCAGCAACTGCGGCACGTTCTCCTGCGCCACCTGCACGAGCGTGGCCGGCACCGCGGCTGCCCTTGGCGCCGGCGCAGGTGCCTCGGCACGGGAACGCAAGGTGGTCCAGCTCGCCGTGGCGGCAGCCAGGATCAGGGCACCGATGACGAGCGGGCGGCGGACGAAGCGATTGCGGGAACGAGCATTCATGGAACGTCGGCCTTCAGGAACGGGCGATGCCGCTGCGGAAGCTGCAGACACAACGGGTCTGCGGGCGGATAGTCCATGTTAGTCCCTCGCGCCGGTCACGATGCTGACCGCAGCCTGACAATCCTGTCAGCCTCGCTGCAGCGCATGCCGCAGTTTGCGCGACCGGGCGTGCCGGGCGCCCCTCGCCCTCGCCCTCGACCGCGGGCGCCAGGATGCACGCGACGCACACTGCCTTTCCACTGCGCCCATGGCTTCTATACTGAATCCTGAATGACGGTTGTCGATCGCGATTGCATGGATGGGTCGCGGCGCTTGTCCGGGGCGGCGTGCCCCGCCGCTCCACCGCCCGGCCGGGAGGCGAGCATGAAGAAGATCAGGACTCGCATCATTCTTGCGTTCGGCCTTGCCGGCGCGGTGGCCGCGGCCTGCGCCGTGCTGCCATGGAAATCGTCCTGCGGCAGCGGCGCGGGAAACGTGAAGGACGAGGCGCTCTGCGTCGGCCGCAGCGCGGAAAGCTTTCCTGCCGCCGACGAGGACTACTTCGCCGACATGGACTACGGCCTGACCCGTGACCCCGGGGCGGTGGCCGATGCGCTCGCCCCCTACCTGCCGGGCATCGGCCCGGCCGACGCAAAGGCAGCGGCGGTCAAGGGCCGCAACAACTGGATCGTGTGGACGGGCGGCAACGACAGGCTGTGGGACGTGCTCGCCACGAAGAGCGTCGGCCTGCTGGATCTGCTCAAGATCGTCTCCAACCACCCTTCCCTCGCCTACAGCCGCGACAACCGCTGGCAGTACCTCGGGCTGGTCAACGAGCCCTGCTTCGAGAAGGGCAGCGGACCGCGCCCGGACCGCTTCGGCCTGTGGCTGGACGTGCGCAGCGCCGGTTGCGGCGCCGACCCCTTCGAGAACGAGCGGAAATATCCGGGGGTTGCCATCGGCGCACGCGGCAGCACCGTGCCGGTCGGCTCCTATTACGGCTACGCGACCGGCATCGTCGGCCTGCGCCTGTTCCCCAATCCGGACTTCGACGCGAAGGCCGCTGCACGCTGGGACCCGGTGCGCTACTACACCGACCCGAGCTACTACAACGACAAGAACCTGGTGCGCCCCTACCGCGTCGGCATGTCCTGCGGCTTCTGCCATGTCGGCCCCAACCCCAGCAATCCGCCCAAGGATCCGGAGCATCCGCAGTGGGCCAACCTGAACTCCAACCCGGGAGCACAGTACTTCTGGGTGGACCGGATCTTCGTGTGGGATGTGGACAAGAGCAGCTTCCCCTACCAGCTCTTCCACACGTCGCGCCCCGGAGCGCTGGACACGTCCTTCATCTCCACCGACTACATCAACAACCCGCGCACGATGAATGCGGTGTACAACCTCGGGGCACGCCTGCGCCTCGCGCGCCTGCTGGGCGAGGAAAAGCTCGCCGGCGGCGAACTCGACAACGAGCACCTCAATAAGTACGTCCCGGCCGGTTCGCCCCTCGCCCGCTTCTACCAGGCGCCCGACACGGTGTGGACGCCACGGGTGCTGAAGGACGGTTCTGACTCGGTGGGTGCGCTGGGTGCCCTGAACCGCGTGTTCGTCAACATCGGCCTCTTCAGCGAGGAATGGCTCGAGCACATCCGGCCTTTCGTCGGCGGCTCGCCCTTCACGCCCTTCCCCATCGCCACCGCCAGCCGCAATTCCAGCTACTGGAAGGCGACCGAAGCGCAGACGCCGGACGTGGCCCTGTTCTTCCTCGCCAGCGCGAAGCCGGATCTGCTCGGCAATGCCCCCGGCGGCCGCGCCTACCTCAGCACCGACCGCGCCAGGCTCGACCGCGGCAAGGTCGTCTTCGCCGAGCGCTGCGCGCGCTGCCATTCGAGCAAGCTGCCGGAGCGGACACCGAGTTTCTTCCCCGGTCACGGCTGCGTCGGCCCCGACTACCTGAAATGCTGGAACGACTACTGGGCGTGGACCAAGACCGCCGAGTTCAAGCGGGAGATGACGCGCATCGTGCGCGCAAACGATTTCCTGCACGAGAACTACCTGTCCACCGAGTTGCGGGTGCCGGTGACGCTGCTGGAGACCAACGCCTGCGCCTCGCTCGCCACCAACGCGCTGCGCGGCGACATCTGGGACAACTTCTCGTCGCAGTCGTACAAGAGCCTGCCCTCGGTGGGTTCCATCACCGTCCACCACCCGATCACCGGCGAGCCTCGCCGGTACGTGATGCCGGCCGGCGGGCGGGGTTACATCCGGCCGCCCTCGCTGGTCAGCGTGTGGTCCACCGCCCCCTTCCTGCTCAACAACACGCTGGGCGATTTCTACTGGTCGGGCTCGGTAGCCGACCGCATGAAGTCCTTCGACAGCGGCATCCAGCAGTTGCTGTGGCCGGAAAAGCGCAAGGGCGACCGCAAGTTCATGACCGCGTCCGGCAGGCTGGTGCCGGGCGTCATCGACGTGACGTCCGCGCAGACCTATCTGCGAGTGCCGAAAGGCTACCTGCCCGATTTCCTGCAGCCCCTGGTGAAGCCGCTGGCCAGCCTGGGCTCGCCGCTGTTCGGCGAGGACGGCATCGAGATCGGCCCGCTTCCCACCGGCACCCCGATCAACCTCGTTTCCAACATGGACCTGGACCAGCATGCCAAGGCGCTGAACGTGCTGCTGAAAGTGCGCGGCGACCTCAACGCCCTGCCCAGGGGCTCAAGCGACGAACAGGCGCGGGCCGCGTTCGCCAACCTGGTGGATCCGCTGCTGGACATCAGCAAGTGCCCCGACTTCGTGGTCAATCGCGGCCACTACTTCGGCACCGACTACTTCAGTGAAGAGCCCGGACTGACGAACGAGGACAAGTGGGCCCTGATCGAATTCCTGAAGACCATGTGAGTCCGGCGCCGCAGGCGGATTCGCGCCATCGCCCGCCGCGCCGCCGCTTCCTGGCGGTGTGCGCGGCGGCGCTGTCGGCCTTCGGGGGCCTGCTGGCCGGCTGTGCCTCCTGGCTCCGTGCCGCGCTGCCGCCGCCCGACCCGCTCGCCTGCCCGCCTGCCGGCGACGACGACTCGTTCGACTACATCGTGGTCGGTTCGGGCGCCGGAGGCGGCCCGCTGGCGGCGAACCTGGCCCGCGCCGGTTTCCGCGTTCTGCTGCTGGAAGCCGGCGGCGACGAGGAGCCCTACGATTACCAGGTGCCGGCCTTCCATGCCCGCGCGTCTGAAGACCCCCGCTTCGCCTGGAATTTCTACGTGCGCCACTACGCCGACGAGACGAGGCAGCGACGGGACGACAAGTACCGCCCGGAACAGGGGGGCGTGCTGTATCCGCGCGCCGCGACGCTGGGCGGCTGCACCGCCCACAACGCCATGATCCTGATCTATCCGCAGAACAGCGACTGGGACGGCATTGCCACACTCACCGGCGACGCCTCGTGGCACAGCGACAACATGCGGCGCTACTTCGAACGTCTCGAGCGCTGCGAGTATGCCGACCCGCAAGATCCCGCCGCCCGTCACGGCTTTCGCGGCTGGCTGACCACCAACGTCGCCGACCCGATGCTGGTGGCGCGCGATTTCTTCGTGAGCCGGCTGGTGCTCGGCGCGCTGCGGGAATCCCGCCGTCGCCTCGCTGATCCCCTGCTGCGCGCCGTCAGGAAGCTGCGCAGCAACTTCGATCCGAACGACTGGCGCCTGCTGAAGGACGACGTCGTCGGCGTCTGCATGACGCCCATGACCACCCACGAAGGCCGCCGTGTCGGCAGCCGCGAGTACGTCCGTCGCGTGATGCAGGCCTGCCCCGGCAA
>JAFEFM010000490.1 GCA_018240585.1 Pseudomonadota bacterium | reverse complement strand
CGCGTGCCGGGCTTACTCGTAGCCCAGGCTCTTCAGCGCGCGCTCGTCGTCCGTCCAGCCGCTCTTGACCTTGACCCAGACCTCAAGATAGACCTTGCCGTCGAACAGCTTCTCGAGTTCGACACGCGCCTCGGACGAGATGCGCTTCAACTTCTCGCCGCCCTTGCCGATGACGATGCCCTTGTGGCCCGGCTTGTCGACGATGACGGCAGCAAAGATGCGGCGCAGGTTCCCTTCGGTCTCGAACTTCTCGATTTCCACCGCGATGCCATAAGGCAACTCGTCGCCGAGCAGGCGAAAGAGTTTCTCGCGCAGGAATTCGGCGGCAAGGAAGCGCTCGCTGCGGTCGGTGATCTCGTCTTCGGCATACATCGGCTCGCCTTCGGGCAGCAGCGGCGTCGCCGTGGCGACCAGCGCCTCGACGTTGCGCCCGCGCTCGGCGGACAGCGGCACGATCTCGACGAAATCGCGCAACGCACGCACTTCGTCGATGAAAGGCAGCAGGCGGGTCTTGTCCTTCAGCAGATCGACCTTGTTGATCACCAGCACCACGCGCGCATCGGCGGGGATGACCTCCAGCACCTTGCGGTCGTCCTCGCCGAAGCGGCCCGCCTCGATGACGAAGAACACCAGATCGACGTCCGCCAGCACCTGCGACACCGTGCGGTTCATCGAGCGGTTGAGCGCATTGCGGTGCTGCGTCTGGAAGCCCGGCGTGTCGACGAACACGAACTGCGCGTCGTCGTTGGTGAGGATGCCGGTCACACGGTGGCGGGTGGTCTGTGCCTTGCTCGAGACAATGCTGATCTTCTGTCCGATGAGCCGGTTCAGCAGCGTGGACTTGCCGACGTTGGGGCGGCCGACGATGGCGACGAAGCCGGTACGGAAACCGGGATGCTGCCCGGCCGGGTGGACGTCGTCGCCGTCGGGCGTGCCCTGGTCATGATTCATGGCGGTCATTTCTTCTTCAACTCCGCGAGAGCCGCAAGGGCCAGCTCGGCCGACTGTTGTTCCGCTGCGCGCCGACTGGCGCCACGTCCGAGCGTACGGATGGCCAGCTTGGGAATCTCGCAGGCCACTTCGAACTCCTGCGCGTGCGCTTCGCCCAGCACCTGGCTCATCGTATAGATGGGCAGCGCGATGCGGTGCCCCTGCAGCCATTCCTGTAGCGCCGTCTTTGGATCCTTTGCCGGCTTGCGCGGATCGACTTCATCCAGCAGCGGCGCATACAACCTGTCGACGACCGCCTTCACCGCCTCGAATCCGGCGTCGAGATAGATCGCGCCGAACACGGCCTCGAGGGCATCGGCCAGGATCGACGGCCGCCGCGCACCGCCAGACTTGAGTTCGCCCTCGCCAAGGCTCAGTTCATCGCCCAGTGCGAGACCGAGCGCGAGCCTGTGGAGCGCCTCCTGGCGCACCAGCGAGGCGCGTGCACGCGACAGTTCGCCCTCGCGCAGCCCGCTGAAGCGGGTGTAAAGCGCCACCGCGGTGATGCAGTTGAGGATGCTGTCGCCGAGGAACTCGAGTCGCTCGTTGTTGGGCTGCCCGAAACTGCGATGGGTCAGTGCCTGCCTGAGCAGCGAGACATCCCTGAATTCATGGCCAAGCGCGCGCTGCACGCGTCCCAGCGACATCGGCTCAGCGGCTCCGGCTGGAGGCATTGAACTCGATGAGCAGGCTGACATTGGCGACGACCGGAACCTTGCGCTCGTACTCGACAGCGATGACGGTGCGATTGCCGTCCTTGGAGATCTCGAGGTCTGGCCCGCTCACGCTGCGGATGTCGTCGATCTCGCGCCGATGATCGAAATCACGGCGCAGCTCGATGACCGACTTGCCATTGTCGCCTTCCTGCGCAAGCGTCCGGATGATGCGATCGATTGCCAGGTACTCGTTGATCGCCGGTACGGTCCTGAAACCGATCAGGATCACGAACGCGATCAGGCCGCCGACGACCACCACGCTCAGGAGGCTCAGTCCGGACTGGTAGCGGGCGTTCAGGCGGCTGCACTGCAGCGGCCCGTGGGACGTTCTGTCAGTGGAAAGCACCGATCCGCCTCATGTCGTTGAAGTTGAACCAGATGAAGAAGGCACGCCCGACGATGTTCTCGTCCGGCACGAAACCCCAGACGCGGCTGTCGCTGCTGGCATCGCGGTTGTCGCCCATCATGAAGTAGTGGCCGGCCGGCACCGTGCAGCGGACGCCGCGGCTAGTATAGGTGCAGTTCTCACGACCCGGAAAATTCATCACCTGGGGCACGAACGCCGGCGCATCGCGCTCGATCAGCACCGCATGCTCAACTTCGCCCAGCTTCTCGCTGTACTTGGGCGAATAGTAGAGACGGTCAGGGTGCAGGTAGGTGCCCGATTCAGTGATCGGCACCGGCTCGCCATTGATCGTCAGATGCTTGTCGAAGTACTCCACGGTGTCACCCGGCAACCCGACGACGCGCTTGATGTAGTCGAGCGAGGGATCGGCCGGATAGCGGAACACCATCACCTCGCCACGCCTGGGCTGATTCACCTCGATGATCTTCTTGTTGATCACCGGCAGGCGGATGCCGTAGGTCCATTTATTGACGAGGATGAAGTCGCCCACCAGCAGCGTCGGGATCATCGAGCCGGATGGGATCTTGAACGGCTCGACGACGAAGGAACGCAGGCCGAACACGATCAGGATCACCGGGAAGAAGCTCGCGCCGTATTCCACCCACCAGGGCGGCGTCGCGTCCGGCCCGCGACGCTTGCGCGCGAAGAAATGGTCGTAGACCCACAACACACCCGTGGCGACCAGCAACAGGAAAAGGATTAACGCAAAATTCACGCGGACTCCGGTAATACGTTAGGCATCGCGAAGGACATTGGGGCAACCGAGGCGGGGCGCGAACCGCGCCGCACTACTTGCCGTCCTCGACGCGCAGCACGGCGAGGAAGGCTTCTTGCGGGATTTCGACGTTGCCGACCTGCTTCATGCGCTTCTTGCCTTCCTTCTGCTTCTCCAGCAGCTTCTTCTTGCGCGTGATGTCGCCGCCGTAGCACTTGGCGAGCACGTTCTTGCGCAGCGCCTTGATCGTTTCACGCGCGATGATGTGCGAACCGATCGCCGCCTGCACCGCCACGTCGAACATCTGGCGCGGGATCAGGCCGCGCAGCTTGGCCGCCAGCTCGCGGCCTCGATACTGGGCGCTGGAGCGGTGCACGATGACCGACAGTGCGTCCACCTTCTCTCCACCCACCATCAGGTCGAGCTTGACGAGGTCGGCGCTGCGGTATTCCTTGAACTCGTAATCCAGCGACGCGTAGCCGCGCGACACCGACTTCAGCTTGTCGAAGAAGTCCATCACCACTTCGTTCATCGGCATGTCGTAGATGAGCTGCACCTGGCGGCCGTGGTAGCGCATGTCGACCTGCGTGCCACGCTTCTGGTTGCACAGCGTGATCACCGGCCCGACGTAGTCCTGCGGCAGGAAGATGTTGGCGGTGATGATGGGCTCGCGGATCTCCTGGTACTTGCCCACCTCGGGCAGCTTGGCCGGGTTCTCGACGTGGATGACTTCGCCGCTGTTGAGCACCACCTCGTACACCACCGTCGGCGCCGTGGTGATGAGGTCCATGTCGAACTCGCGCTCGAGGCGCTCCTGCACGATGTCCATGTGCAGCAGGCCGAGGAAGCCGCAGCGGAAACCGAAGCCCAGCGCCTGCGACACTTCGGGCTCGAACTGCAGCGACGCATCGTTGAGGCGCAGCTTTTCCAGCGAATCGCGCAACTGGTCGTATTCGCTGGATTCCACCGGATACAGGCCGGCGAACACCTGGGGCTTGATCTCCTTGAAGCCGGGCAGCGGCTCGACAGCGGGACGGCTGGCGAGCGTGATGGTGTCGCCGACCTTGGCAGCCTCGAGCTCCTTGATGCCGGCGATGACGAAGCCCACCTCCCCCGCCGACAACTGCTCGCGGCCCACCGACTTGGGGGTGAACACGCCGACCTGCTCGCACGGATACTGCGCGCCGGTGGACATCAGCAGGATGCGATCCTTGGGCTTGAGCGCGCCGTCGACCACGCGCACCAGCATCACCACGCCGACGTAGTTGTCGAACCAGGAGTCGATGATGAGCGCCTTCAGTGGCGAATCCGCATTGCCCCTGGGTGCGGGAACCCGCTCGACGATGGCTTCCAGCACGTCCTCGATGCCCAGGCCGGTCTTGGCCGAGCACAGGATGGCACGCGAGGCGTCGACGCCGATGACGTCCTCGATCTCGCTGCGCGCGTTCTCGGGGTCGGCCGCCGGCAAGTCGATCTTGTTCAGCACCGGCACCACCTCGACGTCGAGGTCGAGCGCGGTGTAGCAGTTGGCCACCGTCTGCGCTTCCACGCCCTGCGACGCATCGACCACCAGCAGCGCGCCCTCGCAGGCCGACAGCGAGCGGCTGACCTCGTACGAGAAGTCGACGTGGCCCGGCGTGTCGATGAGGTTGAGGTTGTAGACCTGTCCGTTCTTCGCCTTGTAGCTCAGGGCGGCCGTCTGGGCCTTGATGGTGATGCCGCGCTCGCGCTCGATGTCCATCGAGTCGAGCACCTGCGCCTCCATCTCGCGTTCGGACAGGCCGCCGCAGAACTGGATCAGGCGATCCGCCAGCGTGGACTTGCCGTGGTCGATGTGGGCGATGATGGAGAAGTTTCGGATATGCTGCATGCGATAACAAAACGGGTGCCTTGCAGCACCCGGTTTCGATTGGTTGGCGACGTCAAGCGCCGGATTCTAGCGGAAAACCCGCGCAATAGGCACGGATGGCCGCCTCGTCGAGGTGGTAGTGGCACAGTTCGGTTTCGCCATGCAGCAGCACCGGCACGAGTTCGTTCCAGCGCGCCTCGAGCGCAGGATCCTGATCGACGTCCACCACCACCACGCGCCAGTCGAACTCGGCGGCGATCGGTCGCAACGCGTCGACAAGATCGTGGCACAGATGGCACCACTCGCGGCTCATCACCGTGAATTCGCGCGACGCGCCGACGGATTCGGCAGATGCTGGACGCATGGCCTATTTGTCCGCGCGCAGGCTGACGTAGGACGTCGCCTCACCGCGCTTGAGCAGCAGCGTGACCTGCTGACCTTCCTTCAGGCTGGCGGCCTGGCGGTTGAATTCCTCGACAGTTTTCAGCGGAATCTGCTTGCCCGCGACCACCATCGCGAGCACCAGATCCCCTTCGCGAATCTCTGCGCGCAGCGCGGCACCGACCGAACGCTCCACGACCAGGCCCTGATCGATGCCACGCTCGCGCCGCTGCACCGGCGTGGGCGGCGCCAGCGCAAGGCCCAGGCGATTCGGCGCAACCTGCGACTTCGGCATGCCGCCTTGCGCACGCTGCGATTTGCCGTCACGCCACTCGCCCACGGTGACGGACAGGTCGCGCAACTGGCCGCCGCGATAGACCTGCACCGCAACCTTCGCCCCCGGGCGCGCCGCCGCGACGATGCGAGGAAGGTCACTCGATTTCTCGACCGCCTTCGCATCGAAGCGGACGATGACGTCGCCCTGCTCGATGCCTGCCCGGGCCGCCGGGCTGTCGCCCTCGATCGCGCTGACCAGCGCGCCAGCCGCGCGCGGCAGGCCGAAGCCCTCGGCGAGATCGCGCGTGACCTCCTGGATCGCCACGCCGATGCGTCCTCGCTGAACCCTGCCGAAGGTACGCAGTTGTTGCTGGACGTCCATCGCCACGTCGATCGGGATGGCAAACGACAAACCCATGAAACCGCCGGTGCGGCTGTAGATCTGCGAGTTCATGCCGACAACTTCGCCCTTCAGGTTGAACAGCGGGCCCCCGGAATTGCCCGGGTTGATCGCCACGTCCGTCTGGATGAAGGGCACGAAGTTCTCGTCCGGCAGGCTGCGCCCCTTGGCACTGACGATGCCCGCTGTCACCGACTGCTCGAAACCGAAGGGCGAGCCGATGGCGACGACCCATTCGCCGACCTTGAGCTTGTCCGGGTCACCCAGCGCCACCCTGGGCAGGCCCGATGCCTCGATCTTGATCAGCGCGACGTCGCTGCGGGCATCGGCACCGATCACCTTCGCGCGAAATTCGCGCTTGTCTGCGAGTCGCACGACGATCTCGTCCGCCTCGTCGACGACGTGCGCGTTGGTCAGGATGTAACCATCTGCGCTGACGATGAAGCCCGAACCCAGGGACTGGTCGTTGGGTCCGAATTGCGGGGCATCCGGATTCCGCGGAATGAACTTGCGGAAGAAATCGAACATCGGATCCGACTCGTCCAGCCCGGGGAACGGCAATTGGGGCGAACGGACCCGCGTCTGCGCCGTGCTGATGTTCACGACTGCGATTCCCTGCCGCTCGACGAGCGCGGTGAAATCGGGGAGGCTGGACACGGAGGCCGCGAACGCCGTGTTCGCGCCAAGGCAGATCAGCAGCCATGCCGCGACCCGGCACAGGATCGAGCGCATCATCGGGCTTCCCGGAAAGGCTCCGCGCCGGAATGAAGGCATGCGGACTCCGCGACCACCGCCATGCCGAGGCCGCTACGCCAGCGCTGGCTGCGACCCAGCAAGCGGTTGATCACCACCGCCAGCGCGAGTCCCGCAAGGGCCCCCACTGCGGCATGAAGGTCCGCCGGTGGAGCACTCGCGATCGCGGTCCCTGCGGCCGCACCGACGACGATGAGGACGGCGCCCAGGCCGTAGCTGCCCAGCGCCGCCTTTAGCGGCGCGCCGTCCGGAATGCGGATGCGCACCCGGTCGCCAACGCAGGCGCCATCATATGCCGGGAGGACGAATTCGTCGGCAGGCCTGCCGAACGCATGCGAAATCTGCACCGATCGACAGCCGCCTGGCTCGTCGCAACGGCCGCAACCAACCCCGTTGTCGCTAACCCTGAGCCACATGCGCCCACCTTCGATGCGCTGCACGTGCGCGACGGCGTCCATCATTGCACCGAATGCTCGATGCCGTCGGCGAGACGCTGCACCGCACGCGCCGGCACTTCGCCCAGCACGGTGACGAGATGTCGATCCACGGTGCGCTTGTAAATGTTGATCGCGCCGGAGGAAAGTGGCCCCATTGCAGGCGACGCACCCTGCGCGGCAAGAGGTTCGATGAAGACCGAGATGGCAGCCAGTCCGTCGCTATACACCATGTGGATCGCCTCGCCGCGCTCGCGGCCGAGCGGCCGGCGCATCACCGACATCAGCGAATATCCGGGCAGCGGCGAACGCAGCACCCAGCCGCCTTCGCTCCTGGAGATCTCGCTGCCGCGCGCATTGATCACGCGCCAGCCGCCGCTCTGGTCGAAGCGGGATCTGAGCAGATCGGCGCCGACATCCCCGCCGATGCGAACATCGCTGAATGCGAACTGCTCGATCGTGTCGCCACTCTCGTCCACCATGCGCGACTTCAGCAACAGGCCGGACTGGACGTCGGCCCAGAGTACGTAGCCGAATCGCAGATCGTCGCGCGGTTCCAGCACGACCGATTGCGCCTCGTAGCCAGCCACCCGCCCGAGCTCGCCCTTGCGGATGCGGTAGTTCTCGGCGAGATTCGAAAAGCTCGCCGGCAGCCGCGCCGGAAACGCGCGCCTGCCGCCAGCCTGGTCGATGATGACTGTCTTCTGTTCCGGCAGCACGCAGCGAACTTCGTTGCCCGATCGAATCACCTCGCGCGGACTGCCGTCCAGGACTTCCAGCCGTTCATATTCCCCGGTGGCGTCCATGCGGTGTGCGATGCGCGACGTCTCTGATGCGCCGCGCGACTGATAGGTGAATGTGCCGACGTAACTGAGTTTCTGCCCCGCGTTCGCAATGCGACCGAGCAAGGTCAGCGGGTCGGACATTCCTTCGGCGTGGACGGTCGGCTGCGCAAGCGCCGCGCAGAGCGCGATCACGGCCGCGGCAAACCTCATCGCGCAGCATCCTCGCGCAGATTGGAGATGCTACGTACGTACTGCAGCGCCGCGGGAACGGGCCCTCCACCCACCACGCTCTGGTGCGCAAAGACGTACTCGCGATGCACGTCGTCCCCCGGGCGTTGCGCCTGACCGGCTTGCGGCGGCGGAACGAACAGCCGCGCCACCTGGTTCGCCGGCTGCGAAACCACACCGCGCGCGCCGGCCATCGGCCCCAGTGGCCGGTCATTGCCGGAATAGAGCGACGCTGCCACCAGTCCTACCGCGGCCACCCCCATCACCGACGCGGCGATCGGCATCAGCGAGCGCCATCCGGCCCGGCTCGCTGCCGACAGCGAAGGTATCGCGGCCGGCGCCAGGACGGTCGGCTCGTCGTCCAGCGATGCCATCACACGGCCGACGAAATCAGGTGAAGCGGATCGTTCGCCACGCAGGGCGTCGCCGATCAGGCAATAGGCGTCCCAATTCCGCCGAAGGTCGGGGTCGCGCTGCAACCCGTCGAGCACGGGTTTCATCGCCTCTTTTTCCAGGTCGCCATCCAGAAGCGCCGAAAGTCTGTCCTTCATCCCATTTACCTACCAACGTTTGTCCGGGGCCGTGTCGAGCAACGGCCGCAGGCGTTCTGCAATCGCCTCACGCGCCCGGAAGATCCGGGAACGCACGGTTCCTATGGGGCAATCCATGATTCCGGCGATTTCCTCGTAGCTGAGCCCCTCCAGCTCACGAAGCATGATGGCCGTCCGCAGCTCCTCCGGGAGCGCCGCCATGGCGGCGTCGACGGTTTCACCGATCTCACGTGTCATCATCAGCCGTTCGGGCGTATTGATGTCGCGCAGTTGTTCTCCATCCTCGAAACTTTCCGCCTCTTCGGAATCGAAGCTCGTCGACGTCGGCGCCCTCCTGCCCTGGGAAACGAGATAGTTCTTTGCCGTATTGATGCCGATCCGGTACAGCCAGGTGTAAAACGCACTGTCGCCACGAAACGAGCCCAATGCGCGATACGCCTTGATGAAGGTTTCCTGCGCCACGTCCTCGACTTCCGCCGGATCGCGGATCAGCCGCGACAACAGGCGATTGAGCTTGCGCTGGTACTTGGATACCAACAAGCCGAACGCCTGTTTGTCGCCGCGTTGAACACGCTCGACAAGGACCTGATCGATTTCACGATCGCTCATGTGGGACGGATATTGCTTCTCGGATTGGAAATCCGCCCGATTATAAGCGTCCGCCCGTCGGCACTCACCAAAATTCGAAGATGTCACAACAGACACGGGCACATGCGATTAGTTCATAGGCGATCAGGGGTATTTGCCCGGCGCGGGCATCCGGCTGCATGACCGCGGGCGCCGGGCGGCGCGAGCGCCTGCTGGCGTGCTATATTTTTTGCCCCCAACCTGCCCGGACCGCAATCTTGCTGAAACAGTACGACGTCCTCATTCTCGGCAGCGGAACTGCCGGCCAGTCTCTCGCGTTGCGCCTGGCAGACCGGCTCAAGGTCGCGCTCGTCACCAAGCGCGAATTGTCGGATAGCGCGAGTGCGTGGGCCCAGGGCGGCATCGCCGCGGTGCTCGACAATACCGACAGCATCGAGGCGCACATCCAGGACACCTTTACGGCCGGCGCCGGTCTCTGCGACCCGGTGGCGACGCGCTTCGTGGTCGAGAACGGACGCCGCGCCATCGAATGGCTGATCGAGCGCGGGGTCCCCTTCACGCGCGAAGCGCAGTCCGAAATCGGCTATCACCTGACGCGCGAGGGCGGACACTCTCACCGGCGCATCATCCATGCAGCCGACGCGACCGGCGCCGCCGTCCAGGCCACGCTCGGCGAGCAGGTCCGCGCACATCCGAACATAGACATCCACGAGCACCACATCGCGATCGACCTGGTCCTCGGCGACAAGGTCGGGCGCCCCGGAGAAGGCTGCCTGGGTGCCTACGTCCTCGACATCCGCAACGACCGCGTCGTCACGTTCAGCGCGCACAACACCATCCTTGCCACAGGCGGAACAGGCAAGGTCTACCTCTACACCACCAACCCCGACGTTGCGACCGGGGACGGCGTCGCCATGGCCTGGCGGGCCGGCTGCCGGGTGGCAAACCTCGAGTTCATCCAGTTCCACCCGACCTGCCTCTACCATCCGCACGCAAAGTCCTTCCTGATTTCCGAAGCGGTTCGCGGCGAAGGCGGCCTGCTGAAGCTGCCCGACGGCACGCGCTTCATGCCCGAGCATGATCCACGCGCCGAGCTCGCGCCGCGCGACATCGTCGCCCGCGCGATCGACTTCGAGATGAAGAAGCACGGCCTCGACTGCGTCTACCTGGACATCAGTCACAAGCCCGCCGAGTGGCTGCGCGAGCATTTCCCGAACATCCACGCCCGTTGCCTCGAGCTCGGCATCGACATCACGCGCGATCCGATCCCGGTGGTGCCGGCAGCGCATTACTCATGCGGCGGCATCGTGACCGACCTTGCCGCACGCACCGACGTCCCGGGCCTGTATTCGGTGGGCGAATCTGCCTGCACCGGCCTGCATGGCGCCAATCGGCTTGCCAGCAACTCGCTGCTCGAATGCCTGGTGTTCGGCGAGGCTGCCGCCCAGGACATCCTGTCAAAGCCGAGGAAGCCCCACCCCAGCCTTCCCACATGGGATGAAAGTCGCGTCACCGACGCCGACGAGGAAGTGGTGATCACCCACAACTGGGCCGAATTGCGTCGCGCCATGTGGGATTACGTGGGCATCGTCCGCACGACCAAACGACTGCAGCGCGCGCAGCACCGCATCCGCCTGCTGGCGCGCGAGATCCACGAGTTCTATTCCAACTTCCGCGTCAACAACAACCTGATCGAGCTGCGCAACCTCGTCGTCACCGCCGACCTGATCGTGCGCTGCGCGCTCAAGCGCCATGAAAGCCGGGGTCTGCACCATTCCCGGGACTACCCGGCAACGCTGCCGGTGGCGCGCAACACCGTGTTGCGCCCGCCGAGGAAGAAGTCGCCGAGAGCCTGAGCTCGCGGCGCAGGGGCCGTACCAGCGCGGCTGTCTCCACCCCCGCCCGTGTCTTGCCCGGCACCTCGCGGGGACCGCGCAAGGCTGCGATCGGTCAAGGAACAGGCATTGCCATCGTCGCGCCGGACGGGTCAACGTGGCCGCCGCGGTATCAGACGTCGCGTGAGATTCGATACGCCTTGTGTCGCAACCAGGTGCGCAAGCCTCGCCAGCAATCGGGCCCCAGGTTGGGCCGGACGAGCATCAGCCCGCGCGTGCTGCCGACGACGCCGGGCACGGGACTCAAGCGCATCCAGACTCCCCAGCCGAAATCGACCGCGCCGATTTCGGGACGATAGAGGAGTTCGTTCCCATGCGTGCCGAGCACGACGGTCCCGTCGTCAAGCAGCACGAGCCGGGTCGCGAGCTTGCCCATTTCGCCGCGCAATCCGGCGATCAGCGACAGGGACATCAGCACGAAGCAGGTCACCTCGACCGCCAGCACGGGCAGCGTCACCGGGCCGAGCGTCAGTGCTCCGCCGCGCGAGGACAGCACATGAAAAAACGCCAGTGACGCCGCCACGTGAGCGGCCAACACTGACGTCATGACGACCCTGGACGGCCGTAGCTCGATGGCAAGCGGATAACGCACGGTTCAACCGCCGCCAGATGGCTCAAACGCGACGGAAGACCAGCGTGCCGTTCGTGCCGCCAAACCCGAAATTGTTCTTCATCGCCACGTCGATCTTCATCGGTCGGGCAACGTTCGCACAGTAATCCAGATCACACTCGGGATCCTGTTCGAAAATGTTGATCGTCGGCGGCGAAATCTGATGATGTACCGCAAGCACCGTGAACACCGACTCCAGGCCGCCCGCGCCACCAAGCAGGTGACCGGTCATGGACTTGGTCGAATTGACCACGAGCTTCTTTGCGGGATCGACACCGAACGCAAGCTTGATCGCGTCCGTCTCGTTCTTGTCGCCGAGCGGCGTCGACGTACCGTGCGCGTTGAGGTAGTGCACCTCGTCAGCGTTCACGCCGGCATTCCGCATGGCGTTGATCATGCTGCGCCGCGGACCATCGGTATCGGGCGCAGTCATGTGATAGGCGTCGCCGCTCATGCCGAAACCGGCCAGCTCCGCGTAGATCTTCGCCCCACGCTTGACCGCGTGCTCGTATTCCTCGAGCACCATGACGCCCGCACCTTCGCCAAGCACGAAGCCATCGCGATCCTTGTCCCATGGCCGGCTTGCCGTGGCGGGATCGTCGTTGCGTGTGGACAGCGCCTTCGCCGAACCAAAGCCGCCGATCGCAAGCTCGGTCACGGTCGACTCCGCACCGCCGCAGACCATCACGTCGGCATCGCCGTACTCGATCATCCGGGCACTGAGGCCGATCGCGTGAAGACCGGTGGTGCATGCGGTTACGACCGCGATGTTCGGTCCCTTCATGCCGTGCATGATCGACAGGTTGCCCGAGATCATGTTGATGATGGTGCCGGGGATGAAGAAGGGCGAAATCTTGCGCGGACCACCAGCGAGATAGTCGTTCTGCGTTTCCGAAATCATCGGCAAGCCGCCGATTCCGGAACCGATATTGATGCCTATGCGTTCCGCATTGGCCTCGGTCACCTCGATTCCCGAATCGCGAATTGCTTGTATGCCGGCGGCCATGCCGTAATGGATGAACACATCCATGCGGCGTGCGTCCTTCGCCGACAGGTAGGCGGAAACATCGAAATTCTTCACTTCCCCGGCGATGCGCGTGGAGAACACGGACGCGTCGAAACGGGTGATGGGGCCGATGCCGCTTTTGCCGGCAACCAGATTTTCCCAGGCTTCGGAAACAGTATTCCCAACCGGGGAAACCAGTCCCAGACCGGTTACGACGACTCTACGACGTGACACGGGCAGCTCCGTAAGGAATCAAGGAGAGAAACAGAAAAAATCCGGATTCTGCGTTTCGCAGAACCCGGAAAGGAAGGATGACTTCCCGAATTACTTCTTGAGGTGGGCGCTGACGTAGTCGATCGCCTGCTGGACGTTGGTGATCTTCTCAGCTTCTTCGTCCGGGATTTCGCACTCGAATTCTTCCTCGAGGGCCATGACCAGTTCCACGGTGTCCAGCGAATCTGCGCCAAGATCATCAACGAACGAGGACTCGTTCTTGATTTCCGATTCGTTCACGCCAAGCTGCTCAGCGACGATCTTCTTGACGCGCTGTTCGATGTTCTCCATGAAAAACTCCTTCCTGACTGATACAGGTTTGTAGTTGAAAAGCGGGCGTATTCTACCAAAAAGGCCGGGAACCGCTATCCCGGCCCCAAATCACGACATGTACATGCCGCCATTCACATGCAACGTCGTGCCGGTGACATAGGCGCCGGCTGGCGATGCGAGGAAAGCCACGGCGCCTGCCACCTCTTCCGGACGGCCCAGGCGACCCAGCGCGATGTTGCCCAGCAGCGCTTCACGCGCAGCGTCGGGCAGGGCACGCGTCATATCCGTATCGATGAAGCCCGGTGCCACACAATTGACGGTGATGTTGCGGCTGCCCAGTTCGCGTGCCAGCGCGCGCGACATGCCGGCCACGCCGGCCTTCGCCGCCGCATAGTTCGCCTGACCCGGGTTGCCGGCGCTCGCCACCACCGAGGTGATGTTGATGATGCGTCCGCCGCGCGCCTTCATCATGCCACGCATCACGAGCTTGCTCATGCGAAAGACCGCGCGCAGGTTGGTGTCGAGAACAGCATCCCACTCCTCGTCCTTCATGCGCATCGTGAGGTTGTCACGGGTGATGCCGGCGTTGTTGACCAGCACGTTGATCGTGCCGAAGCGCTGCTCCACGTCAGCCAGGAGCGCCTCGCAGGCTGCGGCATCGGTCACGTCGAGCGCAAGTCCGGCGCCCTTGATCGACGCATCGGCAAGCGCCTGGTCGATGTCCTGGGCGCCGGCGGGCGACGTCGCCGTGCCGACCACCACGGCGCCAAGTCGCCCCAGCTCCATGGCCACTGCGCGGCCAATGCCACGTGAGGCGCCTGTGACCAGGGCGACCTGGCCTTCGAGTGAAAAACTCATTGCTTACCTCACCGCTGCAATCGTTTGTTCCAGGCTGGCCGCATCATGTGCCGACCCACCTTCCACTTCCTTGGCAATGCGCTTGGTCATGCCGGCGAGCACCTTGCCCGGGCCGCATTCGATGACATGGCTCATGCCGCGGCGCGCCATCTCCTGCACCAGCTCGATCCAGCGTACCGGCGAATATGCCTGGCGCACCAGCGCGTCACGGATCTTGGCCGGATCATCGTACACGGCGACATCGACATTGTTGATGACGTCGATTTCCGGGCGTGCGATCGCCACCCCGGCGAGGCGCTCGGCGAGGCGCTCGGCGGCCGGGCGCATCAAGGCGCAGTGGAAGGGAGCGGACACCGGCAGCAACACGGCGCGCTTGGCGCCCTTGCCCTTGGCAATCTCGCTCGCGCGCTCCACGGCGGCCCTGGCCCCGGCGATCACGATCTGACCCGGTGCATTCAGGTTGGCCGCCTCGACGACATCGCCTTGTGCCGCTTCGGCGCAGACCTCCCGCACGGCATCCGGCTCCAGTCCCATCACCGCCGCCATCGCGCCTTCGCCTGCGGGCACCGCCTCCTGCATCGCCTGGGCACGAAAGCGGACCAGCGGAACCGCATCCTTGAAGGCGATGGCGCCGGCCGCGACGAGCGCCGAGTACTCGCCCAGGCTGTGTCCGGCCACCAAGGCCGGCTTCGGCCCGCCCGCCGCGCACCAGGCGCGATAGGTGGCGACACCTGCGGTGAGCATCAATGGCTGTGTATTGACGGTGAGCGCAAGGCGTTCGGCAGGGCCATCGCTGACCATCGCCCACAAATCCTCGCCCAGCGCCTCGGAAGCCTCGGCAAAGGTGTCACGGATCACAGCCGAATCACCGTAGGCACCCATCATGCCGACGGACTGTGAACCCTGGCCGGGAAAAACCAGCGCGAATGCCATGCTGTTCTCCGCTTGTCAGAAAAAAGGGAATACTCAGAAATCGATCAGGGCCGCGCCCCAGGTGAAGCCGCCACCGACGCCTTCGATGACCAGACGCTGGCCGCGCTGCACCTGCCCGCCACGAACAGCCTCGTCCAGCGCCAGCGGAATGGAAGCCGCCGAGGTGTTGCCATGGTGACCGACGGTGGTGATGACGCGCTCCATCGGCAAGCCCAGCCGCTTCGCGGTGGACTGGATGATGCGAATGTTGGCCTGGTGAGGAATCAGCCAGTCCACGCTGTCCGCAGCCACGCCGGCCTGCTCGAGCACTTCGCGCGCCACGTCGCCCAGGACCTTCACCGCAAACTTGAACACGGCCTGGCCGTCCATGCGCAGGAAGGGATCGCCTATCACCTGACCCGAAGCCACTCCGCCCGGCACGCACAGGATGGGATGATGGCTGCCGTCGGCATGCAGCGAGGATGCGCGGATGCCCGGCTGCTCCGAGGCTTCGAGCACGACGGCGCCCGCACCGTCGCCGAACAGCACGCAGGTCGCGCGGTCGGACCAGTCCAGGATGCGCGAGAACACCTCCGCGCCGATCACCAGCGCACGCTTGTGGCTGCCCGAGCGGATGAATTTCTCCGCAACGGTCAGCGCGTAAACGAAGCCGGTGCACACCGCCTGCACGTCGAAGGCTGCGCCTCCGTTGCGGATGCCGAGCTTGGCCTGCACCATTGCCGCAGTGCTGGGAAAGATGTAATCGGGCGTGGAGGTGGCGACGATGATGAGGTCGATGTCATCGGCTTCGCAGCCCGCAGCCTCGATCGCGCGCTCGGCGGCGACACGTGCGAGGTCGCTGGACCCGACGTCGGCCGCAGCGAGGTAGCGGGAGTGGATGCCCGAGCGAGTCACGATCCATTCGTCCGATGTATCGATGCCGCGTGCGACCAGATCGTCATTGCTGACCGGATTGCCCGGCAGGTAGCTGCCAGTCCCGGCGATCCGTGCGTAGATCATGCCTTCACCTCGTTCATGCTCGCCATGCGTTCGGAAATTCTCTCGAGGAGCCGGTTGGACGCCGCCTCGGCCGCGCGGGCGAGTGCGTTCTCGAAGGCGAGTGCGTCGGCCGAACCATGGCTCTTCAGCACCACGCCGCGCAGACCGAGCAACGGTGCACCGTTATACAGCCTGTGGTCGACGCGCTGCTTGAAGCGCCGGAGCACAGGCAGCGCGACCATTCCCATCAGCCGGGTCAGCAGGTTGCGCTTGAACTCTTGCTTGAGGAAGACGCCGATCATCTGCGCCAGGCCTTCGGAGGTCTTCAGCGCGACGTTGCCGACGAAGCCGTCGCAAACGACGACGTCCACCGTGCCTTCGTAGATGTCGTTGCCCTCGACGTTGCCATAGAAGTTGAGGCCGCTGTTGCGCAGCAATTCGCCCGCTTCCTTGACCACGTCGTTGCCCTTGATCACTTCCTCGCCGATGTTGAGCAGGCCGACGCTCGGCCGCTCCTTGTGCTCGATGGCGGCGACGAGCATCGCCCCCATCACGCCGAACTGCAGCAGATGTTCGGCCGAACAGTCCACATTGGCGCCCAGATCGAGGACGTAAGTGTGCCCCTTCTGGGACGGCAGCACGGTGGCGATGGCAGGTCGATCGATGCCAGGCAGCGTCTTCAACACGAAGCGGGAAATCGCCATCAGGGCGCCGGTATTGCCGGCCGACACCGCGGCATCGGCCCGGCCGTCCTTGACCAGGTCGATGGCGACGCGCATGGACGAATCCTTCTTGGAGCGCATCGCAATGGCAGGCGGATCGTCCATCGTGACAACTTCGGAGGCCGGGTGCAGCGTCAGCCGCTCGCCGAAATGAGCCGCTTCGCTGGCGACCAGCGGCCGCAGCACTTCCTCGCGACCCACTAGGACCGCATTCGCATCAGGATGGCTGCGCAGGAAGGAAAGCGCAGCAGGCACGGTCACGGATGGACCGTGATCGCCACCCATGCAATCGATTGCAATCGTGATACCCATCGGCATCTCGTGTGATTACAGGGAGACCGTCGGACAAAAAAGGCGGCGCCGGCGCGTCATGCGCCTGGCGCCGCCTTGGGTCAGGCTTGAGCCTTATTCACCCTTGGTCTTGACGACCTTCTTGCCGCGGTAGAAACCGTTCGGGCTGATGTGGTGACGGAGGTGAACCTCACCCGTGGTCGCCTCGACGGCCAGCGCCGGACCGGTGAGGAAATCGTGCGCGCGGTGCATGCCGCGCTTGGACGGGGACTTCTTGTTCTGCTGAACGGCCATGGAATGACTCCTGAATCAAAAAAGTTGCGCCTACGCCTTGTTGCCGCCACCGCGCAGTGCGGCCAGCCCGGCGAAAGGCGATTCCTTCTGCACCCCGCCATCGGGGCGAGGCGGTTGGCAATCATCGTGTCGCGGCGCAATCGGCAACGCCAGGAGGACTTCGTCCTCGACAAGGGCGATCACGTCGAGATCGTTGCCGACTTCAAGCGCATCGATCTCATCGTCTTCCAGTTCCTCGTCGGGGATTTCCTCCCCTGCGCGCACCGGCTGCAGCATCACCTCGATCCCGACCGGCCACTCCAGCCCGCCGAGGCAACGCTGGCAACGAAGGGTCAGCACCCCGCCGACAACGAGCCGAAGACGGGAGCGGCGCTCGTCATCGAGCGAACCCTCGATGCTGAAGCGCAGCGCACCCGCCACATCGGCCAGGCTGTCGGCCAGGCGTTCCAGCTTCGCCACTTCGACTTCAGCGTCGATGCGACGACCCTCTGCCGCGAACCGGAACGGATCGGCAATGGTTGTCGAGGTAGCGCCATGTTGCGACATAAGCCGCGCATGATATGATTTTTTTGGCGCGTATGTCAAAGACTGCGAATCAGGACGACGGGATTGATGCTGCACGGTGCCCGGCCCCTGCAACGCTTCCGCCGCCCGCAGCGACCCTGCGCCCCATCCGACCGACTCCGGCTCCCCGAGATGCAACTCATCCTCGCCTCCACGTCCGCCTATCGCAAGCAGTTGCTCGAGCGCCTGATGATCACCTTCGAAACGGCGCGACCGGACACGGACGAGACACCGTGGCCCGGCGAAGCGCCGTCCGCAACGGCGGAGCGCCTCGCTGTCGCAAAGGCGCGGGCGGTCGCGACGGCCTTCCCCGACGCGCTGATCATCGGCAGTGACCAGGTTGCCCACCTCGGCGGCGAGGTGTTCGGCAAGCCCGGCACCGAGGAGCGCGCCATCGCCCAGTTGCAACGCATGCGGGGCCGCACCATCGTCTTCCATACGGCGCTCGCCCTGCTCAACACGCGTACCGGACGCATCCAGTGCGAAGGCGTGCCGACCCTGGTGCGTTTCCGCGACTTGTCCGACGACGAGATCCGCCGCTACGTCGCGCAGGAGCGTCCGCTGGACTGCGCCGGCAGCGCGAAATCCGAAGGGCTCGGCATCTCGCTGCTCGAAGCCTTGTCGGGCGACGATCCCACGGCCCTGATCGGTCTGCCACTGATCGCGCTGTCGCGCATGTTGCGCGCCGAAGGCGTCCAACTGCCATGAGCGGGCGAGCCTCCTCGACAACGATCGGCACGCTCTACCTCGTCCCGGTCGCGCTCGGCGATGCGCCGTGGCAGAGCTTTCTGCCGCAGCAGGCACAGGCTGTCGTGGCCGAGCTCCGGCATTTCGTCGTTGAGACCGCGCGCAGCGCCCGGGCTCACCTCAAGCAACTGGATTTTCCGCACCCGCTGCGCGACACCGACGTGCGCGAACTGCCCGCCGACCCCGCCAGCGCCCCCGAAGCGGCCATCGACGCCCTGCTCGCCCCTGCGCTGGCCGGCGAGGACATCGGATTGATGTCGGATGCAGGCTGCCCGGCGGTCGCCGACCCCGGTGCCCGCCTGGTGGCGCGCGCCCACGTTCTGGGCATCCGCGTCGTGCCGCTGGTCGGCCCGTCATCCATTCTCCTCGGCCTGATGGGCTCGGGACTGAACGGGCAGAGCTTCGCTTTCCACGGCTACCTGCCGGTAGCCGAAGCCGACCGTGACGAGCGCATCCGCGCGCTGGAAAACGAGTCCCGTACGCAGCAGCGCACGCAGATCTTCATCGAGACGCCGTACCGCAACGAGCGCATGTTCGAGGCCTTGCTGCGGGTATGCCGACCCGGCACGCGCCTGTGCGTCGCCTGCGACCTGAGCACCAGCAACGAATTGTTGCTCACCCGCAGCGTCGGTGACTGGCGGCGGGCGGCGAAGCCCGCGCTGGCCAAGCGGCCGACACTCTTCCTGCTGCTGGGCTGACCCCACCTCCCTGCGGCCGGCCGGCTCAGGCGTGCTGCCGCAACCAGCGCCCGAGTTCTGCCGGCGTCTCCACGCAATCGAGCGGCGACTCGGCCCGCAGCGCTTCAGCGGGATGCGCACCAAAGCTCACCGCAAGCGAGCCCACGCCCGCATTCCTCGCCATCAACAGGTCGTGCGTGGTGTCGCCGACCATCAACGTGCGCGCGGGCTCCACACCCAGTTCGTCCATGATCTGCTCGAGCATGGCCGGATGCGGCTTGGAGAAGCATTCGTCAGCGCAGCGCGTGCAGTGGAAATAGGCGGCCAGGCCCGAGTGACCCAGCGCGCGGTTGAGCCCCAGCCGACTCTTTCCGGTCGCCACGCCCAGCATGCGCCCCTGATCCGCCAGCCACGCCAGCGTGTCGGCCACACCGGGGAACAGCGTCAGCTCGTGGTCGCCGGAAAGGTAATGATGGCGGTAGCGTTCGATCATGCGCGGATAGTCGCTTTCGGCCAGTTCCGGAACCGCATGGCGCAGGGCGTCACCCAGGCCCAGGCCGATCACGTAGCGCGCCCGCTCCTCCGGCGGCTCTGGCAGCCCCAGGTCGCGACATGACGCAACGATGGCACGCACGATCGCGCCCGCCGAATCCATCAGCGTGCCATCCCAGTCGAACACGATCAGATCGAAGCGATCAGCCATTTGCCCTTCCCTGTCTCGAATCCAGTCCATCGACGAAGCGCTGCAGGTCGTCCGGCAAGGGCGCCACGAATCTCAAGCGCTCGCCCGTCAGCGGATGGTCGAAGCTCAGCCTCGCCGCATGCAGGAACATGCGCTTCAGCCCTTCGCCCTCCAGCCGCTTGTTGAGCGCGAAGTCGCCGTACTTGTCATCGCCGCACAGCGGAAAACCCAGATGCGCCAGATGCACGCGGATCTGATGCGTGCGCCCGGTCTTCAGCTCCACTTCGAGCAGGCTGTAGTCCGCCCAGCGCTTCACCAGCCGCACCACGCTATGCGCCGGCTTGCCCTCGTCGCTGACCCGCACCCGGCGCTCGCCCTCGGGTGTCAGGTACTTGTGCAGCGCGACCTTCACATGCTGCAGCGGATTCGCCCAGCGGCCAGGCACCAGCGTCAGGTAGCGCTTCTCGATCCTGCCTTCGCGCATCATGTCGTGAAGCGCCGTGAGCGCGGAGCGCTTCTTGGCGACGATCAGCAGGCCGGACGTTTCGCGGTCGAGCCGGTGCGCAAGTTCGAGCATGCGCAACTCCGGCCGCTGCACGCGCAACTGTTCGATCACGCCGTAGCTCACCCCGCTGCCGCCATGCACGGCCTTGCCCGAGGGCTTGTCGATCACCAGGATGGCGTCGTCCTCGTATACCACCGGCAACGGCTTGCCTAGCGGAGCTGGCGCCGAGCGCGTCGGCTCGGCGGTGCGCATCGGCGGAATGCGCACTTCGTCGCCCGGCTGCAGGCGGTAGGTCTGCTGCACGCGGCGGCCATTGACCCTCACCTCGCCACTGCGCAGGATCCGATACACATGGCTCTTGGGAACCCCTTTCGCCACGCGCAGCAGGAAATTGTCGATGCGCTGACCGGCCGCGGCCTCGTCGATGCGCTCATGGCGCACTGCAATCGCTTTGCCTTCTGTCGTCGTCATGAAATATACTTCTGCGCCGTTGAATCCGGTTTCAGTCAGCCAAGTGCCTCGCCCGCGAGAACCGTCGGATGCGAGGCAAACTGCTGGCGACGAGCCCTGAAGAGCGCTCCCGGCTTCTTCGCCGCGTGCCGTCCAAGGCCAAAAAAGGCGCCGATGGTAACGCAAACAAGCCAGTACGACACACCGGTCCAGCCGATCAACTGGACTTAAACGCCTAAATTAAAGCAGGCACAAGCAGGATCAAATGTCCCGGCCCGCTCGTCCCAAACGGCATCCGGGCGGGGACAAGAGAATTTCGACCAGCCGACCCATCACAGCCCTTACCAAAACCGGATGAAAGCAGCAGCCCTAACCGATCGCTCCTGACCCCGGAAAGCGCGATGGTGCGCGCCGTTCGTCCTGCCCGTGTGACCTGCGCGGGAGAAGGATCAAATGAAGCGCATGCTTTTCAATGCGACGCAGGCCGAAGAACTGCGCGTCGCGATCGTGGACGGTCAGAAACTGATCGACCTCGATATCGAATCGGCCGCAAAAGAAGAACGCAAGAGCAACATCTACAAGGCGGTCATCACCCGCATCGAGCCCAGCCTCGAAGCGGCTTTCGTCGATTACGGCGCGGACCGTCACGGCTTCCTGCCGTTCAAGGAGATTTCCCGCTCCTACTTCCAGCCCGGCGTCGACGCCGGCAAGGCATCCATCAAGGAAGCCCTGCGGGAAGGCCAGGAGCTCATCGTCCAGGTCGAGAAGGACGAGCGCGGCAACAAGGGCGCAGCGCTCACCACCTACATCTCGCTCGCCGGCCGCTACCTCGTGCTGATGCCGAACAACCCGCGCGGCGGCGGCGTGTCGCGCCGCGTCGAGGGTGACGAGCGCGCCGAACTGCGCGAGGCGATGGATCAGCTCGACGTGCCGCAGGGCATGAGCATGATCGCGCGTACCGCCGCGATCGGCCGCAGCGCCGAGGAACTGCAGTGGGACCTCAACTACCTGCTGCAACTGTGGACCGCCATCGAAGGCGCGGCGCAGGGCCAGACCGGCGCCTTCCTGATCTACCAGGAAGGCAGCCTGGTGATCCGCGCGATCCGCGATTACTTCCAGCCCGACATCGGCGAGATCCTGATCGACACCGACGACATCTACGAGCAGGCGCGCCAGTTCATGGCGCACGTGATGCCGAACAACGTCGCCAAGATCAAGCGCTACTCCGACGACGTGCCGCTGTTCTCGCGCTTCCAGATCGAGCACCAGATCGAGTCCGCCTATTCGCGCCAGGTCGCCCTGCCCTCGGGCGGCGCGGTGGTGATCGACCACACCGAGGCGCTGGTGTCGATCGACGTCAACTCGGGCCGCGCCACCAAGGGTGCCGACATCGAGGAGACCGCGCTGCGCACCAACGTCGAGGCGGCCGACGAGATCGCCCGCCAGTTGCGCCTGCGCGACCTTGGTGGCCTGATCGTCATCGACTTCATCGACATGGAGTCGCAGAAGAACCAGCGCGAGGTGGAAAACCGCCTGCGCGATGCGCTGCGCCACGACCGCGCCCGGGTGCAGACCGGCAAGATCAGCCGCTTCGGCCTGCTCGAGCTGTCGCGCCAGCGCCTGCGCCCGGCACTGGCCGAGACGAGCTACATCACCTGCCCGCGCTGCAACGGCACCGGCCACATCCGCAGCACCGAATCTTCCGCGCTGCACATCATCCGCATCCTCGAAGAGGAAGCGATGAAGGAGAACACCGGCGCGGTGCACCTGCAGGTGCCGGTCGATGTCGCCACCTTCCTGCTCAACGAGAAGCGCGTCGACATCGCCCGCATCGAGATGCGCCACAAGGTGCAGCTCATCATCGTGCCGAACCGCCACCTCGAGACCCCGGCGCACGAGATCATCCGCCTGCGCCACGACCAGTTGAATGCCGAGGACATCGCGCTCGCCAGCTACCAGATGGTGCAGAAGCCCGAGGAAACCGAACAGCGGCTGCCGGGCAAGGCCAGCGAGAAGCCTGCGCGCCAGGAAGCCGCGGTGAAAGGAATCGCCCCTTCCCAGCCGGCGCCGATGCCCGAAGCACGCCCCGAGGCGGCGGCCGCACCGGTCGAAACGCCCAGCCAGCGTCCCGGACTCATCGGCCGCATCCTCGGCTGGCTGCGTGGCGAACGCGCTGCCGCGCCCGCTCCGGTCCCCGCGGTCGAAGCCGAACCGAAACGCGAGCAACGTCCGCGCAGCGAACGCAGTGCCGATGGTCGTCGTGGCAACGGCGGTCGCAACCGGCGTGAGCGCGACGTCGACGCCCAGGCCGGCCGTGGCAACCGTCCGGAGCGTGGCGAACGCGCCGAACAGGGC
>JAFEFM010000048.1 GCA_018240585.1 Pseudomonadota bacterium | reverse complement strand
TGGCGGCGCGCCTGGCCCGGCGCCATGCGCTGCTGCAGGCAGCGCTCGACGACGGCAATGCCCATGGCGGCGAGTATCGACAGCCCGTCGCGCCGCGCTGGCGCTCGGCGGTCAACCCCTGCTTCCATCTGGCCGATGCCGCGGGTACCGAGGCCTTCGTCACGGCGGCCGAGGCGGCTGGCCTGCGCGACCTGCGCGGCCATCCGGAGGTGGGCGGCGTGCGCGTGAGCCTCTATCACGGCGTGTCGGATGCGGCGGTGGAGGCGCTGGCCGATTTCATCGTCGCTCATCCACGCCGGCAGGCCGTGCCCCGGGCGCGGAGCCTCGCGCGGGCGGAGGCATGATCGCGCCCTTGAGCCGCACGGCCCTGCGCAGTCGGTGGACGGTGCAGCGGCTGGCGAGGTGCGCCGATGAGCTGCTGGTGCCTGAAGTCGGGGCCGGCCGTCGTCCTGGTGATCGGGCCGTGGCAAGCGGGGATGCGCCGGTGCGAGTGATGGGGCTCGTGTTCGACTCGCCACTCATCCTTGCCGCCGGGCTCGACCGCCACGGGCAGTTGCTGCGCCATGGGGCCGTGCTCGGCCTCGGTGCGGTGGAGACAGGCAGTCACTGGACGCGGGCTGCGCGGCCGCTGCATGCGGTGGCGCATGCGGGCAAGCGTGGGGAAGCCGGCCGCCGGCATCTTGCCGGAGGAAGCCTGCGCGGCGCGCTCCATGGCCTGAGCCTGGCGAAGCCGCCTGCGCTCGACTGGACCGAGGCGGGGGAGGCGTACTGGCGCGCGCTCCGCGCATGGCACGGCAGCGCGGACTACGTGGTGCTCAATCCCGGGCGGGGAGATCCCTCCGCAGCCTGCTTCGCCGACCTCGTCGCGGCGCTGTCGGCCCGCTGCGCCTGCCTCGTCCGCGGTCGAAGGCTGGCGCTGGTGGTGAAGCTGCCGACGCCCTGGGTCGAGTCCGACGACAGGGTCTCGATGGCGTGGCGCTTCGTCGCCGCAGGCGCCGACGGGTTGCTGTTGTCGGCAGAAGGGGGTGTCGATCGTGCCTGCGGGCGCATCGCCGAGCTGTCCCGTGCGCTGGGGCCGGTCGTCGGCCTCATCAGCGTTGGCGGCATCGATTCCGTCCGCGAGGCGCGCGCCCGCCTGCGGGCTGGAGCCCATCTGGTGCAGGTGCATCGCGCCGCCTTGCGCAGCGGACAGCCTGGCCCGGAGCTGCTGGCGGGCATCGCCGCCTTGCGCTGCCAGGGCTGAATCCGCGTCGCGCCTGGCGGGCGCCGTGGCCTGCAGCGGTAGTCGATGGTGCTCCGCCGCATGTGCACGGCTCTTGCTTGCCTGATCATTGCGGTGCCATCCGCCGCGCATTTTCGCAACCGCAGGCAAGACTGAATGAAATCGGCGATCACCTTCCTGATTGCAGCCCGGCGCTGCGAAATTCGTGAGCTCGAGCAGCTCGCGCTGAGCTGCGACCTGGTCCAGGCCGTGAGTGAGCTCGTGCATCTCCTGCAGAGCGAGCGCGGGACCGCCAGCCTGCACCTTGCCTCGCCGGATGCCCGCTTCGACGCCCAGTACGCAAGCCATGTCTCGGCGACGCAGGCGGCCGAGGCAGCGGTGTGCCAGTTCCTCGACGGGCTCGCACCGGATCCCGGCCCGGCTTCTGCCGGCGGCGCGCGCTTGCTCACCCGCATCGCCATGGCGCTGCATGCGCTGGCCGGCCTGCCCGAGCTGCGGGCGCAGGTCAGCGCGCACCCGTGCGCTGCCGCGGAGGCGACGCAGCGCTATACGCGCATCGTTTCCGCGCTGCTGGCGCTGGTGTTCGAGGCCGCCGACATCGCCGTCGATCCTGCCGTATCGCGGCTGCTGGTGTCGATGTTCAATCTGATGCAGGGCAAGGAGTTCGCCGGACAGGAACGTGCAGCCGGCGCGGTCGCCTTCGCGACGGGGGGCGTCGATGCAGGCACCGCGCAGACACTGGCAGGGCTGATCGAGGCGCAGGAGCAGTGCCTGCACCGTTTCGAGGAGTTCGGCAGCGATGCGTGCCTGCGCCAGTGGCGCGCGCTCGAGGCGGTGATGCCGCTGACCGAGCTCGAACGCTTCCGGCGCAGGCTGATGTCTTCCGTGTCGGGTGCCGGGCTCGATCGCGCAATGGCCGACGCCTGGTTCGCCTGCTGCTCGCAAAGGCTGGACCTGATCCATCGCGCCGAGGTGCATCTGGCACAGGGGCTCAAGGACGAATGCGCGAGGCGCATTGCGGGCGTGCGCGCCGAACTCGGCGATCAGGAGGGGCTGCTCGTCACGCTGTCGTCGGTTGAGCCTGAAATGCAGGCTTTGCAGCGCACGGCGGACGCGGTCGATGGCCAGTTTGCGAGCTCGGTGGGCGGGGCCGGGATGACGGGCGCAGTGGTGGCGCAAGCCCTCGGGCCGCGCCTGACGCGATCCATCGTCGACACCCTGCAGGCGCAGTCGCGTCGGCTGCAGCAGGTGAGCGACGAACTGACCGCGGTGCGCGCGGCGCTGGACGAGCGCAAGTTCGTCGAGCGTGCCAAGGGGCTGCTGATGGCGCACCACGGCGTCGGCGAGGACGAGGCCTACCGCCTGCTGCGGCAGACGGCGATGAACCAGGGACGCCGCCTCGTCGATGTCGCACGCGCGCTGCTCGACATGTCCGATCTGCTGCCGCCCAAGGCCTGAGGCGGCAGGGGGGCGGCCGGGCACTGGCGCGGCGTGCCGTGCCCCAGTCCAGTGCGGGGCGGTGGCCTGAGCGCACTGCCGGAGTGCGATGCGACGCGCCAATCTCCCCGATTAGGCCTCGGCATTGCGGACCGGGCGCTCCTGCCGAGCTGGCACGGATGGTGCATCGCTGCGCGTCGAGACGGGCCAAGGGTGGCCCGGCCGCAGGCGGGCGCAGGCCCGGCACCCACCGCTGCACCGGACAACGGCGTCCATCCCACTTCGTCAGGCCTGGCCTGCGGGCAGGGATGGACGCCGTTTTTCGCCTCTGGCGAGTGGCAGGGCCGACAGCGCCCGTCGGGAGGGACGCATGAAGAGAGGAGACGACAACATGAGGAAGATCGTGCGCATCGACGACGTCGGGCAGACGTTCGAGGCGAAGAACGGCAGCCTGGAGGCACTGCGCGACGTCACGCTCGACATCGAGGAGGGCGAATGCATCGGCCTGGTCGGCCCGGCGGGCAGCGGCAAATCGGCGCTGCTCGGTTTGATCGCCGGCCTCGCGCGGCCCACGAGCGGCGTGATCCTGTGCAGGGACCGCGTGGTGGCCGGCCCCGGCCCCGACCGTGCGTTGGTGTTCCAGAACCATGCCTTGCTCCCCTGGCTCACCTGCTTCGACAACGTCTATCTGGCGGTCGAGCGGGTTTTCGGCAGCCGCGAGGGCAAGGCCAGGCTCAAGCAGCGCGCCCATGATGCGCTGGCCCAGGTCGGCCTCACCCATGCCGAGATCCGATTTCCGCACGAGATCTCGGCGGGCATGAAGCAGCGTGTCGGCCTGGCACGTGCCTTGTCGATGCAGCCGCGCATGCTGTTGCTGGACGATCCGTTCGCTGCCCTCGACGGGCTGACTCGCGCCAACCTGCAGGACGAGCTGATGCGGATTCGTGCCGCGACCGGCACCACGATGGTGATTGCGACGCACGACGCCGACGAGGCGGTGCTGCTGAGCGACCGTGTCGTGATGCTGCGCCGGGGCCCTGGGGCCAGCGTTCATGCCGTGCTCGAACTGAACCGGGCGCATCCGCGCGATCGCTTCGCGCTCGAACAGGACATGCAGTGCGCCGCCGTACGCACGCGCATCGTCGCCTTCCTCGAGAGCGGGGGATTGCGCCACGCCGCTTGACCGGCGTTCGCACCGCAGTCGGGCAGCGGGCCGCACTGGCGGCGCGCTGCCCGGTTTGCGTTTACGGGACGCTGCGGCGGAGCCCCCGGCCTCTGCGATGTTGTGGTGCAGCATGACGCTGGATGCACCAGAGGGGTGCCCCGGTCGCCGGCCGATGCTGCTGCCGCGTCCCGGCCTGGCGGGGTTTTAAGCATCAAGAACAATGACTTGGAGTGACGATCAGAATCTGGCATCGATCCTGCTTTAGATGACTCATCAGCCGGGGCAACGACGCTTCGGCGCAGTGCTTGATGCAGAGCATGCGGACAACGGCGTCCGCCATCGAGGGGTTTCCGCGAAGCCCCCGAATGGCGGGCGCCGTTTTTTTGTTGCCTCTTGAGTAGTGGAGCCGCCATGAAGAAACAGAAACTCGTCCTCGTCGGCAACGGCATGGCCGGAGTGCGCACGATCGAAGAGCTGCTGAAGCTCGCCCCGGACCTGTACGACATCACCGTGTTCGGCGCCGAGCCGCACGGCAACTACAACCGCATCCTGCTGTCGCCGGTGCTGGCGGGCGAGATGAGCCTGCCCGAGATCATGCTCAACGATCTGGCCTGGTACCGCGACAACGGCATCACGCTGCACGCCGGCAGAAAGGTCACGAAGATCGATCGCGTCGGGCGCAAGGTCATCGCCGAGGATGGCACCGAGGCCGAATACGACCGCCTGCTGCTTGCCACCGGCTCCGTTCCCTTCATGCCGCCCATCCCCGGCAACGACCTGACCGGCGTGCTGGGCTACCGTGACATTGCCGACACCGAGGCGATGATCGCCGCGGCGGGCCGCCACAAGCACGCGGTCGTGATCGGCGCCGGCCTGCTCGGGCTGGAGGCCGCCAACGGCCTGATGCTGCGCGGCATGGACGTCACCGTGGTGCATCTGGCCGACTGGATCATGGAGCGCCAGCTCGACAAGGCCGCCGCCGACATGCTGCAGGCCTCGCTCGAGGCCAGGGGCATGAAGTTCCTGCTCGCGCGCCAGACCGAGGCGCTGGTGGCGGGCGAAGGGGAGGAGGGCGCTCGCGTCTGCGCGGTGCGCTTCAAGGACGGCATGCAGATCCCGGCCGATCTGGTGGTGGTGGCTGCCGGCATCCGCCCCAACTACGCGCTGGCCGAGGCGGCCGGCATCTACTGCGGCAGCGGCCGGGTGCGCGGCATCCACGTCTCGGACAC
>JAFEFM010000489.1 GCA_018240585.1 Pseudomonadota bacterium | reverse complement strand
AGTTGAACAAGGCGACGCAACAGAACGCGTCGGCCTCGGAAGAGCTGGCGGCCACCGCCGAGGAGCTGGGCGGGCAGGCCGGACAACTGCAGGAGCTGATGGGCTTCTTCACCGTCGCCGGCGGTGTCGATGCCGCACGCGCGCGCCGCTACGCGGGCGCGTGGTAAGGCGCTGCGCCAACGCCGCTCGTTGAGCCTGCAGCCGGAGCCACCATGATCGACTGGAACGCACTCAAGCCGCAGGAGATCGAGCGCATGTCGCACGGCATTGCCCCGGGCGAATGGGCGGTGGACATGCAGCGGCCGCTCTCCACGCTGCTCGGCTCCTGCGTCGCGGTTTGCCTGTACGACCCGGCGGTGGGCGTGGGCGGCATGAATCACTTCATGCTGCCCAACATGCGCCGGCGTGACGGCAGCGCCGACGTCGACACCCTGCTGTCGGGCGACTACGCGATGGAAGTGCTGCTCAACGGCATCCTCAAACGCGGCGGTGCACGCCACCGCCTCAAGGCCAAGGCTTTTGGCGGCGGCACCATCGTCAGCGGCATTGCCGCCTCGGGGATCGGCGCGCGCAATGCCGAGTTCGCGCGCGAATGGCTCGCGCGCGAGGGCATCGAGCTGGTGGCTGCCGATTTTCTCGGTGCCTGTTCGCGCAAGCTGCTGTTCGTGCCAGCCACGGGAGACGCGTGGTGCCGCCGCATGTCGAGCACGATGGCGAGCGCGCGCGAAGCGGTGGAGGCCGAACTCGCTTATGCCGAATCGCTGCAGCGGCGTCCGCCCAAGTCCAGCGTCGAACTGTTCTGAGGCAGACTCAAAGACATGGAAACGACAGTCCTCTCCGACGAGGAATTCGCGCTGTTCCGCAAGCTGATCCACCGCTTGGCGGGCATCAGCATGGCCGACACCAAGAAGCCGCTGGTCGTCGGCCGGCTGTCGCGCCGCCTGCGCCATCACGGGCTGGGAAGCTTCGGCGAGTATTACCGGCTCGTGTCGAGCGGCCAGCACGCCGAAGAGCTGCAATTGATGGTCGATCTGCTTACCACCAACGAAACCTATTTCTTCCGCGAGGCGGCGCATTTCGACTACCTGCAGGAGCTCGCGGCCAGCCGGCGCGGCCGCAGCTTCCGGGTCTGGAGCGGGGCCTCTTCGAGCGGCGAGGAGCCCTACACCATCGCCATGGTGCTGGCCGAAACGCTGGGCTTGTCGGCCAACTGGGAGGTGGTCGCTTCCGACATCAGCCTGACGGTGCTCGAACGCGCGCGTGCCGGGCTGTATCCGATGGAGCGCGGCCGCGGCATTCCGCCGGAACTGCTGAAGAAATACTGCCTGAAGGGTGTGCGCAGCCAGGAAGGCAATTTCCTCGTGTCGCCGCAATTGCGCCAGCGCGTCGACTTCCGCCACATCAATCTCGTCGCGCCCGAGACTCGCGAACTGGGGCAGTTCGACGTGATCTTCCTGCGCAACGTCATGATCTACTTCGACAACGAGACCAAGCGCAAGGTGGTGGGCAACATGCTGCCGCATCTGCGCGAGGATGGCACCTTCATCGTCGGCCATTCCGAGACGCTCAACGGCATCACCGATGATCTGGCGCCGCTGCGGCCCACCCTGTATGCCCGTCCGCAACATCGCCAGCGCCTGCGCCAGCCTGGCGGGCGGGCGGGCGGGGCGGTGCGATGACGCGCAGGATCAAGGTCCTCGTCGTCGACGATTCCGCCGTCGTGCGGCAGACGGTGCGCCAGACGCTGGAGCGAGAGCCCGATATCGAGGTGGTCGGCGCAGCGTCGGACCCGCTGTTCGCAATGACCTACATGGCGCGCGACTGGCCCGATGTCGTCGTGCTTGACATCGAGATGCCGCGCATGGATGGCCTGACCTTCCTGAAGAAGATCATGACCGAGCGCCCCACGCCGGTGGTGATCTGCTCCTCGCTCGCCGAGGCGGGCGCCGCAGCGACGATGCAGGCCCTGGCCGCGGGTGCGGCGTCCATCATCACCAAGCCCAAGATGGGGGTGAAGCAGTTCCTCGAAGACAGTGCCAACGATGTCGCGCAGGCGGTGCGCGCAGCGGCACGTGCGAACGCCAGCCGGCTGGTGCCGCGCGCCGCGCCGCAGGCTCCCGCACCCAGGCTGAGCGCCGACGCGGTGATCAGCGCCGGGCTGGGCAGCGGCGCGAACATGGTGCGCACGACCGAGCGCATCGTCGCCATCGGCACCTCGACCGGCGGCACCCAGGCGCTGGAGGCGGTGCTGACCCGGCTGCCCGCGGTGTGCCCGGGCATCGTCATCGTGCAGCACATGCCGGAGCGCTTCACCGCGATGTTCGCCGAGCGCCTCGACGGCCTGTGTGCGCTCGAGGTGCGCGAGGCGCGCCACGGCGACCGCGTGATGCCGGGGCGGGCGCTGATCGCGCCGGGCGGGCGGCACATGATGCTGGCGCGCAGCGGTGCGCAATACACCGTCGAAGTGGTCGACGGGCCGCTGATCAACCGCCATCGGCCGTCCGTGGACGTGCTGTTCCGCTCCTGCGCAAAGTTTGCCGGGCGCAATGCCCTGGGCGTGATCATGACCGGCATGGGCGACGACGGCGCGCGCGGGCTGAAGGAGATGCACGACGCCGGCGCGAGCACGATCGCCGAGGACGAATCCACCTGCGTGGTGTTCGGCATGCCCAAGGAGGCGATCCGCCTGGGCGCGGCCGACAGCGTGCTGCCGCTGGACAGGATTCCGGCGGCGATCATGAAGGCGTCCTGAGCTGCCGTCACGACCGGCGACGAAGGGTCCGGCATGACGGCCCCGCCCGAATTCTTTTTCGAGATTTTGCTACGTTCCTCGCCCCGTCCTGCGGCACAATCCTGCGCTGACGAGTGCAGGATGCGAGCGTGAAGACCTCACGTTCTGCGCCGAAGTAATTGAAATCCAAGGAACATCGAGATGAGCCAGACGCCTGAATTCGAATGGGACGACCACTACCTGCTCGGCTACGCCGCGATGGACGACACGCATCGGGAATTCGTCGATTGCGTGGATGCCCTGCTCACCGCGGGCGATGACCAGCTCCTCTCCGCGCTGGACGCCTTCATCGACCACGCCAGGCGCCATTTCAAGCAGGAAGACGAATGGATGAGTGCCGACGGTTTCCCCGCACGCGACTGCCACGTCGAGGAGCACGAGAAGGTGATGAGTTCCTGCCTCGAAGTGCGGGAACTGGTGGCCGCGGGCAATTTCGAGGTGGGTCGCGATCTTGCGCGCGCGCTGATGGACTGGTTCCCCGGCCACGCCGACTACCTGGATTCGGCGCTGGCGAACTGGATGGTCAAGCGCGCACATGACGGTTCCCCGCTCGTGCTGCGGCGCAAGAAACCGCAGGCCCCGGGCGAGGAATGAGGCACGGCCCCCGCCAGGGCGACGGGGGCACAGAGTTCAGTAGCTGTAGCTGACGCGCACGCCGCCGAACAGGTTGCGTCCCGGTCCGGGCTCGTAGAAGCGGCCGCTGCGGTCGCCGACGATGACCGAGCCGATGTACTTGCGGTCGAAGACGTTGTCCAGGCGCAGCAGCTCGGTGATGGTCCACGGCCCGGAGCGCTGTTCGGCGCTCAGCCGCAGGTTCATCAGCGTGTAGGACTGCGCGGCGTGCTCGTCATTCAGGTCGTTCACGAACATCCGGCTGCGGTGCACGCCTTCCACTGCGGTGCTGATGCCGGCGACCGGTTTCCAGCCCAGCTCGGCATAGGCGGTGAGCGCCGGCACGCCGGGCAGGTGGCGGCCTTCGGGCACCACGGTCCCGCCGGTGGTGAAGGCTTCGTCGTAGATCGCCCGCATCGCGGTGATGGATCCGCGTGCAGTCAGCGTGCGGCCGAGGTTGCTCTCGACCGCTACTTCCATGCCCTGGCGCAGGGTCTTGCCGGCGTTGGCGTAATACGTGCGCCCGCCCTCGCTGCCGGCGACGACGATTTCATCGTCGGTGCGGATCTGGAAAATCGCCGCATTCACACGCGTCGCTTCGCCCACATAGGCTTTAAGCCCGATCTCGGCCTGGCGGCTGTGGGAGGGCTTAAGGTCGAAGTTGAAACCGCCCAGATTCGCAGGGTAGGAGATCTCGTTCAGCGTCGGCGTCTCGAAACCGGTACCGAAGCTCGCGTACAGGTTCAGCAGCGGCGTCGCACGCCACAGCACGCCGACCGCCGGCGTGGTCTTGCGGAAGGTGATCGATCCGCTGTCGTCGCCATTGATGCCGACGATGTAGCGGTCGTCGACCTTGAACTTCACCTCGCTGTGGCGCACGCCGGCAGTGAAATCCCAGTCGCCCTGACGCCACACGGCCTGGAGGTAGGGATCGGTGCTGGTCACCGTGTCGATTTCGTTGCGGCGCAGGGCGCCTTTCACGCCCAGCAAGCTGCCGATGAAGTTCTGGTAGCCCTGGCGGTCGTCCTCCGAGCGGTCGTAGTCGAGGCCCGCGGTCACCGTCAGATGGCCGCTGCCCAGCTCGCGTTCGGCGATCCAGCGTGCGCCGAAGCCATAGAAATTGCGGTCGAAATCCACCACGCCGCCGGGATGGTTGGGCGATGACTGAAGGCTCTTCAGGATCGACTGGTACTGCGTCACGCTCCGCTCGCCCGCATAGGCGGTGAGCTGCAGGCGGTCGGTGCCGAAGCGCCGCTCGTAGGTGGCGCCGCCCTGGATGTGCTCGATGCGCTTGCGCGTGCGGTAATCGAGGGCCACCTGCTCGACCGCTCTCGCGTCGCGCTGATAGGTTTCCGATCTGATGCCGAGCGGATCGTCGGTGAAGGGCTGGCGCAGGCCGCTGGCGAGCAGTGTCAGCTTGCTGTCCGCGTCGGGCGCCAGCGTGACCTTGGCGAAGGCCTGGTCGCGTCTGGCGGCACTGTAATCGCGTTCGCCATCGGTCTCGAAATGCGAGGCGTCGAGCACGTAGCCGATGCCGTTTGCTTCGCCCTCGGCGCCGAGGTCGTACTTCAGCGTGCCGTGCTGGCCGCCGAGCAGGCCGGCACGCAGGCGCGGCGCGCCCTTGCCGTCGCGCGAGAAGAGCTGGATCACGCCGCCGGCGTGGTTGCCGTAAATGGTGGCGAAGGGGCCGCGCAGCACCTCGATGCGCTCGGCGGTGTCGAGGTTGAACGTGGCCGCCTGCCCCTGGCCGTCGGGGTTGGTCGCCGGGATGCCGTCGGCGATGAGCTTGACGCCGCGCACCCCGAAGGCGGCGCGCGCACCGAAGCCACGCACCGAGATCTGCAGGTCCTGCGCGTAGTTCTGGCGGTTCAGCACGACCACGCCCGGAACCCCGGACAGCACCTCGGATGCGTTCACCCGCAGGCTCTCGTTGGTCACGCTGCCCACGTCCACGCCTTCGACCGAATAGGGCACATCGAAAGCCGAGGTTTCGACGCGGCTGCCGGTGATGATGACAGGTGCCATCACCTGCGACACCGGGGGCGCTGCGCCGCCCGCATCCGGCGTCGCCTGCGAGTGGGCGAATGGTGCCGCGAGGGCGAGGCCCCAGGCCGGCAGAGCATGAGCGATGGGGCGCAAGCGGTGGCGCAGCGGGCGCGTGATGCCGGGGCGTGAATGAGCGCGGCGTGAGACGGGCATCGGGATCTCCTCCTTGGTGTCGTTTTTTGCAGACATCGTGTTGTTCCCGCATGCTAACCCGATGTGGCCGAGGGCGGACGCCGAAGGGTTTTCCCCCGGTTGACGGCTTCGGTCCGGCGAGTATTCTGAAATTCACGGACGCCCTCGCAAAGGGGCGCATCACGACACGCGGCGCGCGCGGCGAAGCGCCTTCGCGTACCGGCGAATAACGAGTCCGAGGAGACTGTCGATGTGGAAATCACTGCACATTGATCCCGCGAAGTGCACCGGCTGTCTGCAGTGCGAGATGGCCTGTTCCTACGAGCACACCGGGGTCATCAATCCCAGCAAGTCGCGCATCAAGGTGTTCAGCTTCGAGCATGAAGGGCGCAAGGTGCCTTACACCTGCACGCAGTGCACCGAGGCCTGGTGCTTGAACGCCTGCCCCGTGGATGCAATCCGCATCGACCTCGCCACCGGCGCGAAGATGGTGTTCGAGGACACCTGCGTCGGCTGCAAGGTGTGCACCATCGCCTGTCCGTTCGGCACGATCAACTACAACCAGGACAGCGGCAAGGTGCAGAAATGCGACCTGTGCGCGGGCGATCCGGCCTGCGCCAAGGCCTGCCCGACCGGCGCGATCACCTACATCGATGCCGACTGGACGGGGCTCGACCGCATGCGTGCGTGGGCGGGCAAGGTCAACACGCCGGCTTCGGCCACGGCCTGACGGAGGACGCATCATGGGCTGGAATCGCAAGATCCTGAGGGTTGACCTCACCAGCGGAACCTGCAGTGAAGAGCCGCTCAACATGGAGTGGGCACAGGAATATCTCGGCTCGCGCGGCTTGGCGACCAAATACCTGGTGTCGGAAATCGATCCCCGGGTCGATCCGCTGTCGCCCGACAACAAGATGATCATGGCCACCGGGCCGCTCACCGGCACGATGGCATCCACCGGCGGCCGCTACACGGTGGTGACGAAGGGACCGCTCACCGGCGCCATCGCCTGTTCGAACTCGGGCGGATTCTTCGGCGCCGAGATGAAGTTCGCCGGCTGGGACATGATCATCTTCGAGGGCCGGGCGCCGAAGCCGGTGTATCTGCACGTCGAGAACGACCGCGCCGAACTGCGCGACGCGTCGCATCTGTGGGGCAAGAGCTGCTGGGAGACCGAGGAGACGATCAAGCACGAGCTGCAGGATCCGCTGGTGCGGATCTCGTCGATCGGCCGTGCCGGCGAGAACCAGGTTTATTACGCCTGCATCGTCAATGACCTGCACCGCGCCGCAGGGCGATCGGGCGTGGGGGCGGTGATGGGGTCGAAGAACCTCAAGGCGGTCGCGCTGCGCGGCACGAAGGGCGTGTCCGGCATCCGCGACTTCGGCGCGTTCATGCAGGCGACCAATGCCGCCAAGAAGGTGCTGGCCGACAACGCGGTGACCGGCCAGGGCCTGCCGAAATATGGCACCCAGGTGCTGATGAACGTCATCAACGAGATCGGCGCGCTGCCCACCCGCAACCACCGCGACGTGCAGTTCGAGGACGCAGGCAAGATCTCTGCCGAGGCGATGCACGAGAAGCGACCGACCGACGGCAAGCCGCACCTGGTGACCAATGCGGCGTGCTTCGGCTGCACCATCGCCTGCGGCCGCATCTCGGAAATCGACAAGGGCCATTTCACCGTCAAGAACAATCCCAAATACTGGGGCGCTTCCGGCGGCCTCGAATACGAGGCGGCGTGGGCGCTCGGCGCGGCCAACGGCGTCGGCGACCTCGAGGCGCTGCAGTACGCCAACCTGCTGTGCAACGAACAGGGCATGGATCCGATCTCCTTCGGCGCCACCGTCGGTGCGGCCATGGAGCTGTACGAGATGGGCGTGCTCACGAAGGAGCAGATCGGCCTCGAGACGCCTTTCGGCTCCGCACAGGCGCTGGCAAGGCTGGCGGAGATGACCGCGCTGGGCGAAGGTTTCGGCAAGGAGATCGGCCTGGGCTCGAAGCGGCTGTGCACCAAGTACGGTCATCCCGAACTGTCGATGACGGTGAAGGGGCAGGAATTCCCTGCCTACGACTCGCGCGGCATCCAGGGCATGGGCCTGGCCTACGCCACCTCGAACCGCGGCGCGTGCCATCTGCGCGGCTACACGGTCGCCTCCGAGGTGCTCGGCATTCCGGTGAAGACCGATCCGCACGTCACCGAAGGCAAGGCCGAACTGGTCAAGGCCTTCCAGGACGCCACCGCAGTGTTCGACTCGGCCGGCATCTGCGTGTTCACCAGTTTCGCCTGGACGCTCGCCGACGTGCAGCCGCAGCTCGCTGCCGCCTGCGAGGGCGAGTGGAGCATGGACAAGCTCAACGAGGTGGGCGAGCGCATCTGGAATATGGAGCGTCAGTTCAACAACGCTGCCGGCTTCACCGCGAAGGATGACAACCTGCCGCCGCGGCTGACCAGCGAACCGGCCAAGACCGGTCCCGCCAAGGGCATGGTCAACCACCTGGACAGGATGCTGCCCGAGTACTACCAGGTGCGTGGCTGGACGCCCGACGGCGTGCCGAAACCCGAGACCCTGTCCCGCCTCGGGCTCTGAAGGACCAACCCTGTCGATCTCCACCTCCGCCCGCAAGGTCGGAGGAGGGGAGTCTTGCGTCGAGGATTCGAGATGAAGCACCTCATCCTGGGTAATGGCCCCGCCGGTGTCGTGGCCGCTGAAACGCTGCGCCATGCCGCGCCGGCGGACGAGATCGTGATGGTCGGCTGCGAGGACGCGCCGCCGTATTCGCGCATGGCCATCCCCTACCTGCTCGAAGGCAACATCGACGAATCCGGCACCTACCTGCGCAAGTCGGCGGACCACTTCGACGCCGTGCGCGTGCGCCAGTTTCGCGGCCGCGCGGTGGCACTCGACACCGCCAAGCGCCGCGTGCTGTTCGACGACGGGCATTTCGAGGACTACGACCGGCTGCTGATCGCGACCGGCTCGCATCCGGTGCGGCCTTCCATCCCCGGCATCGACCTGCCCGAGGTCCAGACCTGCTGGACGCTGGAGGACGCGCGCGCCATCGCGGGCCTGGCCCGGCCCGGGGCGCGCGTGCTGCAACTGGGGGCCGGTTTCATCGGCTGCATCATCATGGAGGCGCTGGCCAAACGGGGGGTGGCGCTCACCGTGGTGGAGATGGGCGATCGCATGGTGCCGCGCATGATGACGCCGCAGGCGGGCGGCATGATCAAGCGCTGGGTCGAGGGCAAGGGCATCCGCGTCGTCACCTCGGCCGGCGTGAGGCGTATCGACGGTGGCCACGGCGCGCCCTTGCGGGTGACGCTGAGCACCGGTGACGTGCTCGATTGCGACGCGGTGATCGCTGCCGCAGGCGTGGCGCCCAACGTGGGCTTCCTCGCCGATACCGGAGTGCATGTGGCCAAGGGGGTGCTTGTCGACGACCGCCTGGAAACCAGCGTGCCGGGCATCTTCGCTGCCGGCGACGTGGCCGAGGCGCCCGACCTGTTCACCGGCGAACATCTGGTGGCCGCCATCCAGCCCAATGCCGCCGACCAGGCGCGCATCGCCGCGCTCAACATGGCCGGGCGCAACGCCCGCCTCAACGGCGTGCTGGCGGTGAACGTGCTCGACACCCTGGGTCTGATCTCGACTTCCTTCGGCCAGTGGTGGGGCGCCGAGCCCGGGCAGGGCGGTGCCGGGGTGGAGCATGTCGACGAAGCGCGGCACCGCTACCTCAGCCTGCAGTTCCGTGAGGACGTGATGATCGGCGCCACGGCCATCGGCCTCACCGAGCATGTTGGCGCGTTGCGCGGCCTGATTCACGGCAAGGTGCGTCTCGGCCCGTGGAAGGACAGTCTGCTTGCTGCCCCTCTGCGCTTCGTCGAGGCCTTCGTCGCTCGCACGCAACCGATGGCCCTGGCGCGCTGAGCCGCAGGCGGGCCATGAGGATCGCCTTCAAGCTGTTCGCCTCGCTGTCCGACTACCTGCCGGCGGGCAGCCGGGACAACCGCATCGACCTCGACGTCGACGAAGGCGTGTCGGTCGCGGAATTGATCCGCCGCTACGAGGTCCCGGAACGCAATGCCCATCTGGTGCTCGTCAACGGCCTGTTCATCCCGCCGGCAGAGCGCTCGCGCCGCCGCCTGCAGGAGGGCGACGAGGTGGCGGTGTGGCCGCCGATTGCCGGCGGCTGAGGCCCGCGGGGAGCGCGTGTGGCCTTCCTGTCCGATGTGGTGCCGGCCGCGTTCGAGCGCACGCTGACCGCGACGCCGGACGGCTTCGAGCGCGATCTGCGCCAGGCTTGGCCCGCCACGACGGGAAGCGCTGCGGAGGGGCGCTTCGCGGTCGAGGGCGGTGGCTGCGTGCTGCACATCGACATCGAGTCCGCGGGCGTCAGGCGGCTGGGGCTGTTCGAGCTGCCGCAACTGATCGCCCGCTATCGCTTCGTCCGCGGCGACGAAGCGGACCGGCGCGATCTGCTGCGGCGCCTGGACCGGGCGATGCAGAAGGGGGGTGGTTGACGGTCGCGGTCAAGCCCGGTCCCACGGGGATGTGGTGCTGGACCGGTGTCGTGGGAGCGGGCTTGAGCCCGCTCGGCGCCCCGGGGTCACGGCCAGCGTGGCTTCTGCTGCGCCTGCGCGCCTGCCGCCTGCGGCACGATTCCGTTATTCTCGCGCGATGTTCGCCAGCACGCTCACCGATGCCATCAGGCTGCTCGCCGCCCTCGATCACCGCGTCGCGGAGATCGTCGGCCTGTCGCTGCAGGTCAGCGGTGGCGCGGTGGTGCTGGGCACGCTGATCGGCCTGCCGCTGGGTGCCTGCATCGCCGTGGGGCGTTTTCGGGGCAAGGCCGGGGTGTCGGTGCTGATCAATGCTCTGATGGGCCTGCCGTCGGTGGTGGTGGGGGTCGTCGTCTATCTGTTTCTGTCGCGCTCGGGGCCATTCGGCGCCTTCGGCCTGCTGTACACGCCGCTGGCCATGGTTGTCGCGCAGACCTTGCTCGTGGTGCCGCTGATGGCGGCGATTGCGCGCCAGGTGGTGGAGGATGCCTGGCAGCGCTATGCAGAGGAACTGCAGGTGATGCGCTTCACCTGGTGGCAGAGCGTCACCACGCTGCTGCACGACTGCCGCCATTCGCTGCTGGTTGCGGTGCTGGCCGGCCTCGGGCGAGCGATGAGCGAAGTGGGCGCGGTGATGATCGTCGGCGGCAACATCGACCGCGCCACCCGCGTGATGACGACGGCGATCGCGCTGGAGACGAGCAAGGGCGATCTGCCGCTGGCGATCGCCCTGGGCATCGTGCTGATCGTGCTCATCCTGGCACTCAACGCGGTCGCCTTCGGTTTGCGGCACTGGGCGATGAGGCGCTACGGATGAGCGGCAGGCCGGGCGGCGGCGCCATGTTCCCGATCAGAATCCGCGGCCTGCGCCATGCGCCCAATGGTCGCGAACTGCTCTCCGGAGTCGACCTGGAGCTCGGTGACGAGGGCATCACCGTGCTGCTCGGCCCCAATGGCGCCGGCAAGACGCTGCTGCTGCGCGCCTTGTGCGGCCTGCTCGTCCCATCCAGCGGCACGCTCGACTGGGGCGGCGGCGCACGGCCCGAGCGTGGCGTGATGATGGTGTTCCAGAATCCAATGATGCTGCGTGCCTCGGTGCTGGCGAACGCGGTGCTGGGGCTCAAGCCGCTGAACCTGTCGCGCCACGACTGCAGCAGCCGCGGCATGGCGGTGCTGGAACGCATCGGGCTGGCGCATCGCGCGCAGGACAGCGCGCGCCAGTTGTCCGGCGGCGAGCAGCAGCGCCTCGCCCTGGCGCGCGCATGGCTCACCAGTCCGCGGCTGCTGCTGCTCGACGAGCCCACCGCCAGTCTCGACCCTTCCGCCACCGCCGAGGTCGAGCGCATCGTGCGCGAGATCCGCACCGACGGCACGCGCATCCTGATGGTGACGCATAACCTGGGCCAGGCCACCCGACTGGCCGACGACATCGTGTTCATGTCGGGCGGACGCGTGCATGAGCACACGCCCGCCCGACGCTTCTTTTCGCGGCCGCAGTCCGACGAGGCGCGGCGCTTCATCCAGGGAGAACTACCATGGCGCATGAGCTTCTGAAACGCATCCGTGTCGCGGTCCTCGGTGTCGTGCTTGCAGCCGCGGCGCAAGCGGCGACAGCCGCGGAGTCCATCGTGCTCGCATCGACGACCTCGACCGAGCAATCAGGCCTGTTCGGCCACATCCTGCCGATCTTCGAGAAGACGAGCGGCATCTCGGTGAAGGTGGTGGCGCTGGGCACCGGCCAGGCGCTGGACGTCGGCCGGCGCGGCGATGCGGACGCGCTGCTGGTGCACGATCGTGCCGCGGAGGACAAATTCGTCGCCGAGGGCTACGGCAGTTACCGTCGAGACGTCATGTACAACGACTTCGTCGTCGTCGGCCCGACTGCCGATCCGGCGGCGGTGAAGGCGTCCAGCGACACCTCTGACGCCTTCAGGCGCATCGCCGGCAAGGGCGCGACCTTCATCTCGCGCGCCGACAAGAGCGGCACGCATGCGGCGGAGCTGCGCTTCTGGAAGGCGGCGGCCATCGAGCCGGTCGGACAGTCCTGGTACAAGGAGGCGGGCACCGGCATGGGCCCGACGCTCAACATGGCTGCCGGCGTCGATGCCTACACCTTGTCCGACCGTGGCACCTGGGCCAACTTCAAGAACCGCCAGAATCTCGCCATCCTGTACGCCGGCGACTCCAAGCTGTTCAACCCCTACGGCGCCATTCTCGTGAACCCCGAAAGGCATCCCCATGTGAAGAAGGCTGCCGCCGAACGCTTCATCGACTGGCTGACCTCCGACGCGGGCCGCGAGGCCATCGCCTCCTACCGCATTGGCGGCGAGCAGTTGTTCTTCCCGTCACCGCGTTGAGTTCAAGGGGCCGACAGGGGCGGACGGGCGGCCCCTGTCGGCATTTCTTGCAACGTCGGACGTGACCAAGTCCTTCAGTCATTCAATCCAGCGAATTTATCGAATTCGTGGCGTGAACCCCTTCACGCCATCCTGGCTCCGGACCTGAGACGCTGCTGTCAGCGCCGGTTTCGCGATCGAGTTTTTCCGTAGATCTGTCGGAAACGATGACAGCTAGGCCCGTCTGGGCAGAGCTTCAGTGCGAGGACACAGGGGTTCGCAGCATGGCATGCGCCTTGCCATGGATGGATTGAGATTGATAACTGGGGGATAGTATGAAAAAAACGCTTATCGCGCTGGTCATCGCATTCGGCGCGTCGGTGGCGTCGGCTGCGCCGCTCGTCGGCTATACGGTCCAGGCCTCCACCGGTGGAGGCTCGCTGAGCGGCTCTCTGACGCTGCTTTCCGATGGCAATCTGCCCACCGATGGTAGCGCAGCTGCAAGCGCATCCAATGTCTATTGGAATGGGACGGGCAAGAGCTTCATTTTCGACTTCGGTGCGGTTTTCGCGTTGACCGAGCTGCAGTTCTCGCTCGACAGCAACGACGATTACAGCTTCGTGTTCAAGGCGGAAGACGGGACGGCGTTGTCCACGAAGTCCATCGCTAGAACGGCGGATACCCGCAACGGTGGCATGTACAGCAGTCTGCTTCAGTTCGATCCGATTGCAGCCAGGTCTGTCGTGCTGAGCGCGACCGGCGGCCGCAATCCGTACGCGCTTGGTGAGATCGCCTTCTTCGGCACGCTGTGGACGGCGCCCATCACAAGCGGCGGCACGATGGACCAGGCGCCCACGGTGCCGACCGGGCCGACGCCCGGCGCCGCGCAAGCCGTTCCCGAACCCGGCACGCTCGCGCTGCTCGCCGGCGGCCTCGCGATCGCCGGCCTGCGCTTACGCAAACGCCGCGGCTGATCGAAACTCAGCGCGCGATTGGCGCCACGGACTCGGCCGGTGGCGTCCTTTCAGGTCCGTCGTAGTCCCTTGCCGAGGGCGCGACGGATCTTTTTACGTCTGCGCGGCCACCCAGTGGCCCGATTTGCCGCCGTGCTTTTCCATCAACTGCACGCCCTCGATGTGCATGCCGCGGTCGACCGCCTTGCACATGTCGTAGATGGTGAGCAGCGCGACGCTGACGGCGGTCAGCGCTTCCATCTCTACGCCGGTGCGGCCGACGGTTTCGGCGGTGACGGTGCAGCGCACCGCCGATGCCGGTTCGTCCAGATCGAATTCGGCGGCGACGCGGGTGAGCGGAATCGGATGGCAGAGCGGGATCAGTTCGCTGGTCCGCTTCGAACCCTGGATGGCGGCGATGCGGGCGATGCCGATGACGTCGCCCTTCTTCGCGCTGCCGTCGCGGATCATCGCGAAGGTCGCCGGCTGCATCACGATGCTGCCGCTGGCGACGGCGACGCGGCGCGTCTCGGCCTTGTCGCCGACATCGACCATGTGGGCCTGGCCGTCGGCGTCGAAATGGGTGAAGTTGGGTGGCTGAGGCTCGTTCATGGCGGCCGTTTCCTGGGATGGACGGAGCTTGCAGCGGAGGCTCCCTGTCGTGCTACACGTCGATACACGCCCGAGGGAACGCCGCGCTGCGGGCAGGTATCATAGCAGCCGATGATGCGCCGCCCCCTTGCCCTCCTGCTGAGCCTTGCGCTGGCTTTCCCTGTCCGCGCCGTGGATCTGCCCGATCTCGGCGACGTCGGCACGTCCGATCTGTCGACGGCGGCCGAGCGCCGCATCGGTGACGAGATCATCCGCGAAATCCGCTGGAAGGATGCCGCCTACCTGGACGATCCGGAGATCGAGGAATACGTCAATCGCCTCGGCCACCGGCTGGTGGCGGCCAGCGACAAGCCGCTGCAGGATTTCGATTTCTTCGTGATCAAGGATCCGACGCTGAACGCCTTCGCGCTGCCCGGCGGCCATGTGGGCGTGCATTCGGGCCTGATCCTTGCGGCGCAGAGCGAGTCGGAACTGGCCTCGGTGCTCGGCCACGAAATCGCCCACGTCACGCAGCGCCATATCGCGCAGATCGTCGGCAAGCAGAGCCAGGCCGGCATGGCGATGCTTGCCTCGCTCCTCATTGCGGTGCTGGCGGCGCGCAGCAATTCGCAAGTCAGCGAGGCGGCGATCGCCGCGGGCAGCGCGGGCGCGCTGCAGTCGCAGCTCGGCTACACCCGTGACTACGAACGCGAGGCCGACCGCGTGGGCCTGCAGGTCCTCGAAGGTGCGGGATTCGACGTGCGCGGCATGCCGAGCTTCTTCGAGCGCCTGCAGCGCGGCACCCGGCTGTACGAGAACAACGCACCGGCCTATCTCCGCACGCACCCGCTGACTTTCGAACGTATTGCCGACATGGAAAACCGCGTGTCGTCGATGCGCTACCGCCAGGTGCTGGATTCGTCGGATTTCGGCTATGTGCAGGCCAAGCTGCGCGCCCAGGCGGGGCTGCCGGCGGACGCGGTGAAGGATCTCGAGAGCCGGCTTGCGCAGCAACCACGCGATACGACGCAGCGCTACGGACTGGCGCGGGCGCTGATGCGCGCCGGTCGCCTGGACGAAGCGCAGGCGATGCTGGACAAGCTGCGCGGCGATGCGCCGCCCTCCGCCTTCATCGAACAGCTTGGCGCGGAAATCCTGCTGGCGCGCAAGGATGGGCCAGGGGCCGTGCGCCTGCTGGCCACGGCGCAGAAGCGTTTCCCGGGCAGCCGCAGCGTCAGTTATGCGCTGGCCGATGCGCAGATCCTCGCCGGCATGCCGGCCGCAGCGGCGAGCGGCGTGCGGCAATTGCTCAACTCCCGCGGCGACGACGTACGCCTGTGGCAACTCCTGTCGCGCGCCGACCAGGCGCTGGGCAAGCGGACGGCACAGCACCGTGCGCAGGCCGAGGTATATGCGCTGCAGGGCAGCCTGCCAGCGGCCATCGAACAACTCGAGATCGCGCGCCGCGAGGCCGATGCCGATTTCTACGAGCTGTCGGCGGTGGACGCGCGCCTGCGCGAGCTCAAGCAGCGCTACCGCGACGAGAAGCGGGACAAGGAGCGCTTTGGCGGCTCCTGATCGTGATCGGTCGCGCGGCGCGGCGGCGTGACGTGCGAGCTATCGGCTGGCTGGGCCATCCTCTAGAATCCGGGGCCTGTGCGCCACGCCTGGCGCAAGCGGAAACAAGGGAACATCGATGGATTTCGACAAGGAAGTGGATGCGCGCGGCCTCAACTGCCCGCTGCCCATCCTGCGCGCCAAGAAGGCGTTGAACGACATGACGAGCGGCGAGGTGCTGCGCGTGCTGGCGACGGACCCGGGCTCGGTGAAGGATTTCCAGGCGTTCGCCAGGCAGACGGGCAATGAGCTGGTGAAGCAGGGCGAGACGACGGACAAGGCGTATGAGTTCTTCCTGAAGCGGAAGTAGGCTCTTTGTGGTCCTGAGGCTGGATGTGAAACGGGCTGCCCGGTGATTCGGGCAGCCCGTTGCTTTTGGCGACGCCGAGCTGGCGTTGTGCTGCTAAACGCATGAGCGGGCGGGGTATTCGTTCTGCAGGCTGCGGAACTCGCCCTTCGGGCTCAGACAGTCCTCGCCTGCGCCACGAATACCCCGCCCGTTCCTGCTTGCGCCTGTGCCTTCCGGTACAAGCAGGTTCTTGCTTTACCCGCCCAGCTTCGCCAATTGCGGCTTGAGCTTGTCCAGCGTCGCCTTGAAGCCGGCCAGGCGGTCGCGCTCCTGCTGCACCACCGCCGCCGGCGCGCGGTCGACGAAGCTGGCGTTGCCGAGCTTGCCTTCGGCCTTGGCGACTTCGCCTTCGAGGCGGGCGATTTCCTTGCCCAGGCGCTCGCGTTCGGCGGCGACGTCGATTTCCACCTTCAGCATCAGACGGGTTTCGCCCGCGACCGCGACCGGGGCGAGTTCGTCAGCGCCAATCTCGTCGACGATCTGCACTTCGGCGAGCTTGGCCAGCCCGGCGAGGTAGGGCGCGTACAGCGCCAGCGCAGCCTTGTCGCCGGCGGCCACGAGCGGCAGGCGCTGCGCGGGGGAGATGTTCATCTCGCCGCGCAGGTTGCGGCAGGCGTAGGTCATCGCCTTCAGCTCGGCGACCTTCGCCTCGGCGGCCTCGTCGATGCGGCCCATGTCGGCCTGCGGATAGCGCACGCGCATGATGCTGTCGCCGTCCTTGCGGCCGGCGAGCGGGGCGACCGTCTGCCACAGCTCTTCGGTGATGAAGGGGATCAGCGGGTGGGCCAGGCGCAGCACCGTCTCGAGCACGCGCAGCAGGGTGCGGCGCGTGGCGCGCTGCTGGCCGGGCGTGCCGGTCTGGATCTGCACCTTCGCCAGTTCAAGATACCAGTCGCAGTATTCGTCCCACACGAATTCATACACCGCGCGCGCGACGAGGTCGAAGCGGTAGGCTTCGAACTGCTCGGCCACTTCCGCCTCGGTGCGCTGCAGGCGGGAGACGATCCAGCGGTCGGCGAACGAGAAGTCGAGGTAGCCGCCGGGCGCGCACTGGTCGGCAGCATGCTGGCCCAGGCCGCAGTCCTGTCCTTCGGTGTTCATCAGAACGAAGCGGGTGGCGTTCCAAAGCTTGTTGCAGAAGTTGCGGTAGCCCTCGCAGCGCGCCAGGTCGAACTTGATGTCGCGGCCCGGGCTGGCGAGGCTGGCGAAGGTGAAGCGCAGCGCGTCGGTGCCGAAGGCAGGAATGCCCTCGGGGAATTCCTTGCGCGTCTTCTTCTCGATGCTCTGCGCCTGCTTCGGATTCATCAGCCCGATGGTGCGCTTCTTCACCAGTTCGTCGAGCGCGATGCCGTCGATCAGGTCGATCGGGTCGAGCACGTTGCCCTTGGACTTGCTCATCTTCTGGCCTTCCGCGTCGCGGATCAGGCCGTGCACATAGACGTGCTTGAACGGGATCTTGCCGGTGATGTGCCTGGTCATCATCACCATGCGCGCCACCCAGAAGAAGATGATGTCGAAGCCGGTGACCAGCACGGTGGAAGGCAGGTAGAGGTCGAGCGCGTCGTTGCTCTGCTCGGGCCACCCGGCGCTCCAGTCCAGCGTGGAGAACGGCCACAGCGCGGACGAATACCAGGTGTCGAGCACGTCGTCTTCCTGGCGCAGGCTGCCTTCCTCGTAGCGGGCGTGCAGCACCGACAGGCGCTCGGCCAGCTCGGGGTATTGCTCGGTGGTCTGGCCCTGGCTCTGGCGTGCGGCGACTTCGGCCTGCAGGCCGGCGATCTCGGCCTCGAGGTCGGCCTTCCAGTTGGCGATGGCCACTTCCTCGCTTTGCGCGACGTAGATGCGGCCTTCCTCGTCGTACCACGCGGGGATGCGGTGGCCCCACCACAACTGGCGCGAGATGCACCAGTCCTGGATGTTGTTGAGCCACTGGTTGTAAGTGTTGACCCAGTTCTCCGGGTAGAAGCGGATCTCGCCCGAGGCGACGACTTCGAGCGCCTT
>JAFEFM010000488.1 GCA_018240585.1 Pseudomonadota bacterium | reverse complement strand
GACGACGGCCAGATTTCCTTCTCGCCGAACAGCTTGTAGGTGGGAACGCTCGCATCGTCCATCGCTGCACATCCAGTCCGGGGCATGCACGGATTCTGCACGTGCAGCGGCATGGTGTGCAGCGTCCGCGGGGCTAGGCGTGCGATGCGCGCTCGGCTGCGCGCAGCTTCCACTGCTTGACCCAGGCATAGATCGCCGGTATCACCGCCAGCGTCAGCACGGTGGAGGAGATCATGCCGCCTACCATCGGCGCGGCGATGCGGCTCATCACCTCGCTGCCGGTGCCGCTGCCCCACATGATGGGCAGCAGGCCCGCCATGATGGCGACCACCGTCATCATCTTCGGCCGCACGCGCTCGACCGCGCCTTCCATGATCGCCTCGTACAGGTCGGCGACGGTCGGCGTGCTCCCTTCGGCGCGGCGCCGGGCCTGGACGGCTTCCCATGCGTGGTCGAGGTAGATCAGCATGATCACGCCGGTTTCCGCCGCGACGCCGGCGAGCGCGATGAAGCCCACCGCCACCGCCACGCTCATCTGGTAGCCCAGCCACCACATCAGCCACACGCCGCCCACCAGCGCGAAGGGCACCGACAGCATCACGATCAGGGTCTCGGTGAGGCGGCGGAAGTTCAGGTACAGCAGCACGAAGATCAGGCCCAGCGTCAGCGGCAGCACGATCTTCATCTTCTCCTTGGCGCGCTCCATGTTCTCGAACTGGCCGCTCCAGGTGGCGTAATAACCGGGCGGGAAGCTCACCTGCCCGGCCACCGCCTGCTGCGCCTTGTTCACGAAGGCGCCGAGGTCGGCGTCGCGGGTGTCGACATACACGTAGGCGGCGAGCAGCGCGTTTTCGGTGCGGATGCCGGCGGGGCCGAGCTTCAGGCGCACGTCGGCGAGCTGACCGAGCGGGATCGGACCGTTCATCGTCGGTACATAGACTTCGGTGGCGATGCGCTGCGCGTCGTCGCGCAGGCCGCGCGGGTAGCGCACCGACACGCCGTAGCGCTCCAGGCCTTCGACGGTGGTGGTGAGCATCTCGCCGCCGAGCGCGGTGGCGACCACGTCCTGCACCATGTCGATGGTGAGGCCGTAGCGCGCGAGCTGCTCGCGGCGCGGCTCGATGTCGAGGTAGTAGCCGCCGGCGACGCGTTCGGCATAGGCGCTGGAAGTGCCCGGCACGCTGCGCACCGCGGCCTCGACCTGCTTCGCCACCTGCTCGATCGTCGCCAGATCCTTGCCGAACACCTTCACGCCGATCGGTGTGCGGATGCCGGTGCTCAGCATGTCGATGCGCGCCTTGATCGGCATGGTCCACGAGTTGGCCAGACCGGGGAATTTCAGCGCCGCGTCCATTTCGGCGATGAGTTTGTCGGTGCTCATGCCCGGCCGCCATTGGGACTGCGGTTTCAGGTTGATGACGGTCTCGAACATCTCCAGCGGCGCCGGGTCGGTGGCGGTGCTGGCGCGGCCGGCCTTGCCGTACACCGACTCGACCTCGGGGAAGGTCTTGATGATGCGGTCGGTGGTGGCGAGCAGCCGTCCGGCCTCGGTCACCGACATGCCGGGCAGCGCCGCCGGCATGTAGAACAGGGTGCCTTCATTCAGCGTGGGCATGAACTCGGAGCCGATCTGGCGCGCCGGCATGATGGTCGCGGCGGTCGCCACCAGCGCCAGCAGCAGCGTGATGCCCTTGAAGCGCAGCACCGCGCGGATGATCGGCCGATACAGCCAGATCAGCAGCCGGTTCACCGGGTTGCGCGCCTCGGGCAGGATGCGCCCGCGCACGAAGAACAGCATCAGCACCGGCACCAGGGTCACCGACAGCAGCGCCGCGCCGGCCATGGCGAAGGTCTTGGTGAAGGCGAGCGGCGAGAACAGCCGGCCTTCCTGGCCCTCCAGCGTGAACACCGGCAGGAAGGACACGGTGATGATCAGCAGCGAGAAGAACAGCGCCGGGCCGACTTCCTTGCAGGCGGCGAGGATGGCGGCGGCGCGTGCTGCGTTTGACCCCATCCCCACCCCGGCCCTCCCCTTGAAGGGGAGGGAGCGCACCTCGCCGCGTCTGCACATTTCTCCTCCCCCTTCGAGGGGGAGGTCGGGAGGGGGATGGGGTCCGGTTGAACAGGCCTCCAACCGCTCCAGGTGCTTGTGTGCGTTCTCGATCATGACGATCGCCGCATCCACCATCGCACCGATGGCGATCGCGATCCCGCCCAGGCTCATGATGTTGGAGCCCAGCCCGAGCGCGCGCATGGCGATGAAGGCGATCAGGATGCCCAGCGGCAGCGTGATGATCGCCACCAGCGCGCTGCGCACATGCAGCAGGAACACCACGCACACCGCGGCGACGATCAGGCTCTCCTCGAGCAGCGTCCATTTCAGGTTGGCGATCGCGCGTTCGATCAGCGTCGAGCGGTCATACACCGGCACGATCTCGGCGCCGGCCGGCAGGCCGGGGGCGATCTCGGCGATCTTCGCCTTCACGCCCGCGATCACGTCGAGCGCGTTCTGGCCGAAGCGCGCCATGACGATGCCGGAGGCGACCTCGCCTTCGCCGTTCAGCTCGGCGATGCCGCGGCGCTCGGCCGGTACCAGCTCGACGCGGCCGACGTCGGCCACCCGCACCGGCGTGCCGCCTTGGCTCTTCAGCACGATGGCGGCGAGGTCGTCGACGCTGCGCAGGTAGCCGCGGCCGCGCACCATGTATTCGCGCTCAGCGAGCTCGACGATGCGGCCGCCGACGTCGCGGTTCGACGCGCGGATCGCCTTCGTCACATCGTCGAGCGCGATGCCGTAGCTCGCCAGCCGCTGCGGATCGACGGTGACCTGGTATTCGCGCACGAAGCCGCCGAGGCTGGCCACCTCCGCCACCCCCGGCGCCTTGGTGAGCTGGTAGCGCACGTACCAGTCCTGCAGACTGCGGGTGTCGGCGAGGCTCATGTCGCGGCCGGTCAGCGCGTACTGGTATACCCAGCCCACGCCGGTCGCATCCGGCCCGAGCTGCGGTGCGACGCCCTGCGGCAGGCGGCCTGCGGCCGAGCTCAGGTATTCGAGCACGCGCGAGCGCGCCCAGTAGATGTCGGTGCCGTCCTCGAAGATCACATACACCCAGGACGCGCCGAACATCGAGAAGCCGCGCACCACCTTCGCCCGTGGCACCGCCAGCATCGAGGTCGTGAGCGGATAGGTGACCTGGTCCTCGACCACCTGCGGCGCCTGGCCGGGGAAATCCGTGTAGACGATGACCTGCACGTCCGACAGGTCGGGCAGGGCGTCGAGCGGCGTGTGCTTCACCGCGTACAGGCCGCCGCCGATCAGGAACAGCGTGGCCAGCAGCACCAGGAAGACGTTGCGCGCCGACCAGTCGATGACGCGGCCTAGCAGGCCGGCGCCGGCCGCGGTCTGCGGATCGGGGGGCGTGTGCATGTCAGTGCCCCTGGTGTGCGCCGGCGGCCGGTGCCTGGGCCGCCGAGCTGCGCTCGAGGCGGAGAATCACATATTCGCCCGGGGCGCGCTCGGCAAAGTCGAACCGGACCGGCAGACCCGGCGCGATGCCCTTGAGCAGCTTGGGGTCGGCCAGCGCGAAGTCCATCGTCATTGCCGGCCAATTGAGCGAGGCGACCTCGCCGTGGGTGATGGTCACGCTGTTTGCGGCGGCATCGATCGCATCGACGGTGCCGGCGGCACGATGCGTTTGCGCGCTGGTGGCGGAGGCGGAAGGGGCGGCAGACGAGGGCTCGGCCTCGGTGAGATTCGACAGCGCCGCCTTCAACTGGCTTTCCGAGTCGATCAGGAAGTTCGCCGACACCACCACGCGGTCGCCGGCGCGGATGCCTTCGCGCACTTCGACCCGATCACGGCCGCGTGCGCCGAGCTTCACCGGCTGCGGCCGGAAGCGGCCTTCATCCAGCGCCAGCAGCACGACCTGGCGCACGCCGTCGTCGATGACGGCCGAGGCCGGCACGGTGACGCGCGGCACGCTGCTGCCGGCGGCGAGTTCCACCTGCGCGAACATGCCCGGGCGCAGTTGCCCGTCGCGATTGGCCAGCTCCAGCCGCACCCGCGTGCTGCGCGTCGCGGTGTCGAGCGTGGGGTAGAGGTAGCCGACCTTCGCCTCGAAGGGCTGGCCGGGGAAGGCGGGGATCGTCACCGTCGCCGTCTGGCCGACGCGCACCCGCGCCAGGTCCTGCTCGAAGATGTCGGCGATCACCCACACCGTCGACAGGTCGGCGATGCGATAGATCGCCTCGCCGGGCATGAAGCGCGCACCCTGCACCGCGTTCTTCTCCAGCACCACGCCGTTGGCTGGCGAGGCGAAGGTCTGGCGCTGGCCCGCCTGGCCGGCGACCTCCATGTTGCGCAGCCGGGCCCGCGTTGCCTCGGCGAGCCGCCGTGCGGATTCCGCCGCCGCCGGGTCGGTGGCGGCGGCGTCGCGCTGCAGGCGCTCGGCGATGCGCAGCTCCTCGCCGGCCGACTGCAGCTCCGGGCTGTACACGGTGAACAGCGGCTGGCCGCGGCGCACCGGATCGCCCACCGCATTCACGTGCAGGCGCTCGATCCAGCCCTCGAACCGCGGCGCTACCTGCACCACCGCGCGCTCGTCGATCTCCACCCGACCCACCGCGCGTACCGCGGCGTCCACCACCCCTTCCTCGGCGAGTGCAGTCTTCACGCCCAGCGTCTGCACCCGCGCCGCGCTCACCACCACCGCGCCGCTGTCGTCGGGCCTGTCGTCCGCGTAAACGGGGATGTAGTCCATGCCCATCGAATCCTTCTTCGGCACCGGCGAGGTGTCGGGCAGACCCATCGGGTTGCGGTAGTAGAGCGGCTTGCGTTCGCCGTTGGCGCTTGCTGGCGCCGACGAAACGCCGGACGGGCTGGCGGCCGGCGCGGTCGCGGATGCGGCAGGATGGGCGTCGCCCACGTTGCGGCTGCCCGCCCAGTAGCCGGCGCCCAGCGCCAGCGCGACCGCCGCAGCGGCCAGCGTGAGTTGCACTGCGGGCTTCACTTGATCTCCCCTGTGAGTTTTTCCATGTCGGCGAGCGCCATGCGTGCATCGACCTCGGCCTGCAACAGCGCCATGCGGGTGTCGATCAACTGGCGCTCGGCGTCGAGGACCGAGTCGAAATCCACGCGCGCATTGGCGAAAGCCGCCCGCGTCGCATCGCGCGTCGCCTCCGCCTGCGGCAGCAGCGTGCCGCGCAGCAGGCGCGCCGTGTCACGCCCGCCGGCAAACGTGGAATGCGCCCGGCCAAGCTCGCCCAGCAGCGTCGTCTCGGCTGCCGCACGCCGCGCCCCGGCCGCTTCTTCCATATGCAGGGCCTCGCGCTCGCGCGCCCGGCGTGCCGATTGCTGCAGCGGGATCATCACCTCGAACATCAGGTCCCACGACTGCTCGCCACCGCGCGGCCGGTTGTTGGTCAGCCCGACGGCAAAGTCGGGGTAACGCTCGCGCCAGGTGCGCTCGCGCTCCAGCCGCGCCGCCTCCACGCCACGATCCTCCGCCACCAGCGTCGGGCTGAAGCCGCGCGCGCGCTCGATCAGCTCGGCGAACGGCGGCAGCGGCGGCAGCGGCGGCAACTCGGCCGGCGCCGCCAGCGGCGCATTCGCCGCACGTGCCAGCAGCGCATTCAGCGCCGCGGTCGCGCCTTGGCGGCGCTGCTCCACCGCCACCAACGCCACCCGCTGCGCCGTCATCTCGCGCTGCGCGCGCAGCACCGCCGCCTGCGGCAGCAAACCGGTGCGGTAGCGCGCCAGCGTCGTCTCTTCCAGCCCCTGCAGCAGCGCCAGCGCATTGCGGCCCAGCACTGCCTCGCGGTCGGCCATGTAGTAGCGCAGCCACGCCGCCTTGATCTCCGCCGCGAGGCCCAGCCAGGCCGCCTCGCGCGTCGCCTCCGCCTTGCCGGCACGCGCCCCCGCCGCCTGCGCCTCCAGCTCGCGCTTGCCCCAGCCCGGCACCGGCTGCGTGATGCGATAGCGCGTCTCGCCCACCTGACCCGGCAGCAGCGAGGTCGAGCCGCCGCGCATCTCGTTGGTGAAATCCATCAGATCGATCTGGAAGGTCGGATCCGGCAGCGCGCCGGCCGCGCCGACGCGCTCGCGCGCCGCCGCCGCTTCGGCCCGCTCGGCGGCAAACATTGGATTGCTGGTGCGCGCATGCTCGATCAGCCCGCCCACGTCCGCACCGAGAAGCGGCGCGTCCGCCAGCGCCGGGGCCGCGCCGAACAAGGTGCAGCAGGCGAGAGTTGCAAGAAGGGCGCGAGCCCGGTGTCGCCGTGCAGGGTGCAATTTCATGAGAAAGAAACTCGCCAGCAAATCGAAAGCCGGGGGTCACCGGCGTCAAGGGAACCGCGGATGTGGAGATCGGGCGGGGCGTTTGTGGAGCAGGCGAGGACTGTCTGAGCGGAGCGCAGCGAGGGCGCTCATTTTCGTACCCTCCGCAGCGCAGGGGCCGCGTAGCGGCAGCCTGCGGAGCAAATGCCCCGCCCGATCTCCAGGCAGAGGCACCCAGTTCAACGGCTCGACATCACGGCGCCACTTCCAGCACCGTCACCGTGAAAGCCCCGCCCACGCGGGCCGCATCGAAGCGGATGCGATCCCCCGCCTTCACCTTGTCCAGCATCGCCGCATCGGCCGCGCGGAACACCATCGTCATCGCCGGCATGTCCAGACTCTTCAGCGGCCCGTGGGAAATGGTCAGCTTGCCTGCTGCTTTGTCCACCTTCTTCACCGTGCCTTCAGACAACTCTGCCACCGCGCCGGCCGCAGACGGTTCCGCCGCGTGGTGCGCATCGTGCTCGTTGGCCGAGTAGGCAGGGGCGGAAGCCAGCAGTGCAAGGCTCAGCGCCGACACAGAAAAGCGCATCTTCATGTCGAACTCCATGGAAAATATCAACAGGTGTCAGTATGCAGACCGTTCGCGAACGCAAAGCTGACACGAGGATTACAATTTTGTCAGCTCAGGCCATGACCAGACCGCATCGGCCATGACCTCCGGCAACGACCCGCCCCGCCGCCAGCAGTCCCGCCAGCCTCGCCCATGCCCGTCCTTCCCCACCTTGCCTCGCGCGGCGTGCGCGCCGCCCTCGCCGCCGCGCTGCTGTTCGGCGCCGGCACGCCGCTCGCCAAGCTGCTGCTGCGCGACATCGACCCCTGGATGCTTGCCGGTCTGCTCTATCTCGGCTCGGGCCTCGGGCTCGCACTCTACCGACTGATCCTGCCGGTGCTCAGGGTGCGCCTCGCGCCTGCCGAATGCGCCTGGTTTGCCGCCGCGGTGCTCGCCGGCGGAGTGGTCGCGCCGGTGCTGCTGATGTCCGGGCTCGCCGGCATGCCCGCCGCCGGCGCTTCGCTGCTGCTCAACGCCGAAGCCGTGTTCACCGCGCTGCTGGCGTGGGCCGTGTTCCACGAGGGCGTGGATCGCCGCATCGCCCTCGGCATGCTCGCCATCGTCGGCGGCGCGCTGGTGCTGAGCTGGCCGGCGGAGGGCAGCGGCGCGGTGGCAGGCTTCGGCGGCAGCGCGCCAACGCTGCTCGTCCTCGGCGCCTGCCTGGGCTGGGCCATCGACAACAACCTCACGCGCCGCGTGTCGCTCGCCGACCCGACGTGGATCGCTTCGGTCAAAGGCCTAGCGGCTGGCACGGTCAATCTCGGCATCGCGCTGGCGATGGGTGCCGCGCCGCCGGCACCCATCGCGGCGCTCGCGGCGATGGGCGTCGGCCTGTTCGCCTATGGCGCCAGCCTCGCGCTGTTCGTCGTCGGCCTGCGAGAACTTGGTACCGCGCGCACCGGCGCCTATTTCGGCATCGCCCCATTCTTCGGCGCGGCGCTCGCCGTCATGCTCGGCGAGCCGCTGACCGCCGCGCTCGTCACGGCCGGCGGGCTGATGGCGGTGGGCGTGTGGCTGCACCTCACCGAACGCCATGCACACGAGCACCTTCACGAGGCGATCACGCACGACCACCTGCATGTGCATGACGCGCATCACCGCCATTCCCACGACTTCGACTGGGACGGGAGCGAGCCCCATCGGCATGTGCATTCCCATGAGCCGCTGCGGCACACGCACCCGCATTTCCCCGACGCGCACCACCGTCATCGCCACTCCTGACGGAGGGGGAGGGGCGCGGCGGGCACGTTCAGGGCCTGACGACGATGGTGCCCCTCATCCCCGCCTGATAGTGTCCGGGGATCAGGCAGGCAAACTCGAAGTGGCCGGCGCGGTTGAACTGCCACACAATCTCGCCCGTTCCACCCGGCGCCACGTGGGCCATCCACGGCTCCTCATGCTCCATTTCGGGAAACTTCTCCATCAGCGCCGCATGTTCCGCGAGTGCCGCCGGCGTGCCGATCACCATCTCGTGCATGACCTTGCCCACATTTCGATGGCTGAAGCGCACCGTCTCGCCCAGCTTCACCGAGAGGTGGTCCGGGGTGAAGCGCATGTCGTCGCTCATCGTGATCGGGATGGTGCGGCGCACCGCCTTCGCCTCGCCGGCGATGCCCCACTCCTGCTGCTTGCGGACGAGCGGTCCGGCCTTGCCCTTGGGGTGGGCGGCATCGCCGTGGGCCAGCGCACCGCGGCCTGATGCGAGTAGCGCGGAAAGGCTAGTGGCGAGGCCGAGCGCGAGAAACTTGCGACGGGTCTTCATCGGATTCTCCGAATGCTTGGGGTCGAGTCGTTGTCGCTCTTAGGGGAGATCGGGTTCGTTCAGTGCCCGGCATGACCGCCGGGCTTGCGCACCTGCATCTCGACGCTGGGTGCAGCCTGCGCGCGTGGCATTGCGTGGCCGCCGGCAGAGCGGCCGCGCGGCGCTTCGGCCAGCGGCGCACCGGTCCATTCCCGGGCCACGGTGCCGGACGGATGCCGGAACCAGCCCGGGTCGGAAAAGTCGCCCGGCTTCTGTTCGCGCCGCACCTTCAGCACGGTAAACATGCCGCCCATCTCCACCGCGCCGAACGGCCCTTGGCCGGTCATCATCGGCAGCGTGTTGTCGGGCAGTGGCATCTCCATCTCGCCCATATCGGCCATGCCGCGCTCGCCCATCAGCATGTAGTCGGGCACCAGCTTCTGGATGCCCTCGACCAGGCCGCGGTGGTCGATGCCGACCATCGTCGGCACGCCGTGGCCCATCGCGTTCATCGTGTGGTGCGACTTGTGGCAGTGCATCGCCCAGTCGCCTGCCTCGTCGGCGATGAACTCGATCTGGCGCATCTGGCCGACGGCCACGTCGGTGGTGACTTCGGGCCAGCGCGACTCGGGCTGCGTCGGGCCGCCGTCGGTGCCGGTGACCTCGAACTCGTGACCGTGGATATGGATCGGGTGGTTGGTCATCGTCAGGTTGCCGATGCGCACCCGCACGCGGTCGCCCTGGCGCACGTTGAGCGAATCGATGCCGGGGAACGCGCGGCTGTTCCACGTCCACAGGTTGAACTCGAGCATGGTGTTCACCTTTGGCACTAAGCTGCCCGGCTCGATGTCGTAGGCGTTGAGCAGGATGCAGAAATCGCGGTCGACGCGGGCGATGTGCGGATGTACCGCGCGTGGATGGGTGACCCAGAAGCCCATCATGCCCATCGCCATCTGCACCATCTCGTCGGCGTGCGGGTGGTACATGAAGGTGCCGGGGCGGCGGGCGACGAACTCGTACACGAAGGTCTTGCCCGGCGGGATCTGCGGCTGGGTCAGGCCGCCGACGCCGTCCATGCCGTTGGGCAGGCGCTGGCCGTGCCAGTGGATGGTGGTGTGTTCGGGCAGGCGGTTGGTCACGAAGATGCGCACGCGGTCGCCTTCCACCACCTCGATCGTCGGCCCCGGCGATTGGCCGTTGTAGCCCCACAGCCGCGCCACCATGCCGGGCGCGATCTCGCGCTCGACCGGTTCGGCGACGAGGTGGAACTCCTTCACGCCGGCGTTCATGCGCCACGGCGCGGTCCAGCCGTTGAGCGTGACGACCGGGTCGTAGGGGCGGCCATTGGGCGGTGACAGGGGCGCGGCGGTGGCGGCGCTCGACTGGATCACCGGCTCGGGCAGGGCGGCCATCGCCACCCGGCTGACGGCGCCGGCGGCGGCGAGCAGGCCGGCACCGGCGAGGAACTGACGTCGGTTCGACATGACGGACTCCGGGCTTTTCAGTGGCCGCCACCGGCTGCCGCCGGGGCTTCGCTGGCTTGAAGGACGAGCGGGGTGATCGGCTGCCCCAGCAGGCTGGCCCGCAGGGCGGCGTCGGCGCGCCAGAAGTCGCGCTCGGCTTCGATCGCCTGCACCACGCTGGCGATCTGGGCACGGCTTTCGGCGAGCAGGTCGAATACGCCGATCAGCATGCCGTTGTACTGCAGCACCGACTCGTCGACGATGCTCTGCCGCAATGGGACGATCTCGTCGCGGTAATGACGCGCCAAATCGTGGGCGCTGCGATAGCCGTCGTAGGTGGTGCGCACCTGCGAAGCGGCATCGCGGGCAACCTGGACGGTGCGATTGAAGGCCGCGAGGTAACGCGCCTGACCGCCCGAGCGCGCCGCATCGCCGAAGTCGAACAGCGGCAGCGGCAGTTCGACCTCGAAGCCCTTCTGGGTCGGCTGTCCGGTTTCGCTGTTGCTGACGCCCGACACATGCAGGCCGTTGACGACACTGGTCACGCGCGTCAGTCCCAGATCCTTCGCCGTGCGGTCGAGCGCGGTGCGTGCGATGCGCAGGTCGAGCCGTTCGTCGAGCAGCGCCTTGCCGGCGGCCGCTTCGTCCATCGGCGCCTTGGGCAGTTCGGGCAGGCGATCGGGCAGTTTCAGCGCGAGGGCCTGGGTCGGGGTGAGCCCCAGGCGCCTCACCAGGGCCTCGCGCGCAGCGGCAGCGTTCTGGCGCGCACGCACGACGGCGGCCACCGATTCGGCGGACAGCGCCTGTTCGCGGGCGCGTTGCAGGCGGCTGAAGTTGCCGGCGGCCTGCATCCGGCGGGCGAGTTCGGCCGTCGTTCCGGCCGCCGCGGCGACATCTTCGCGGTAGCGCGCGACCTGGCGCGCGGCGACCGCATCGATCCAGGTCTGGCGCACCTCGGTGACGGTGCTCAGCAATGCGCTCGATGCCTGCAGCCGGGTCTGCTGCTGGCGGAACTCGGCGCGCTCGAGGCGGGCGGGCAGGAGCAGGAGATCGAGCAGCGAGACGCTCAGCGAGCGGCCAATGTCGAGCTCGCGCTCGCCGGCGCCCGAGCGCAGCAAGCGCTCGAAGCTGAACACCGGGTTGGGCATGCGGGCCGACTGGGTGGCCTCGGCCGAGGCGGAGGCCGCTTCCGCCAGCAGGACCTGGAACGCGGGGCTGTAGCCCAACGCGATCCGGACCGCGTCATCCATCGCCAACGGCTTTTCCAGCAGGCGATCGACCTCGGCGCTCATCGAGGCCCGTTCCTCATCGGAACGCAGCCATCGCACCTCGCTCCCCGCCTGCGTCTGTGCGAAGCGCTGGACTTCCCGGTAGTTCTCATCGATGGCCACGCCTGCACAGCCGGTCAGGACGATCGCGGCCATCGCGGACAACGGCAAGGCCCGCCTCATGGCTGCGCTCCCGGGCGGGCCCTGCGGTCAAGCTGCCCCGCGTGCCCGCCCAGGCTGCCCGCTTCGTCGTTCACCTCGCGCCATGGGCGCATCGGCTCGTCCGGCCGATAAGGCCGGTAGGTATCGAGCGGCGACTGGTAGGGAGACAAGACCGCCGTCTCGGCCCGCGTCCCGCCTTCAGCCCGTGGCTGCGCAGCGGTGACCGGGCGTTCAGGGGAGGCGGGTGTGGTCTCGGCAGCCTGGGCGCCCAACGCGATGCCGAGCGCGACGCCGATGCCGCCGGCGACGTGGAGGATGCGTTCTCTGTGCATGGGGAAGATCCGTTTCTTTTTCTTGTCGGGTTGCGAAGGCGGGCAGACCGCGCCCGCGTTCGTAACCGCCACTACTTCGTCGCCGGCGGGATTGTGGTGGCCGGCGCCTTCATCATGCGCTGCATCATGTCCATGTGCTGCTGCATCATCTTCATGTGCTCCTGCGTCAACGCCGGGTCCATCATCATCATTCCGCCCGCTGCGCCGGCTCCGGCCCCGGGCGCACGTCCGCCTTTCATCGGCGTGCCCATCGCGCCTCCCATGGGTCCTCCCATGGGGCCGCCCATCGGACAAGGCGGTGTCGCTGCTTGCGAGGCAGCGTCCAGCGCCTTGATCTGTTCTTCCATCAGCGCCATGCGGCGTTCGGGATCGGTCGCCTCCCGGATCGCCTTCATGCGGACCTGCAGCGCCGGGACACTGGCGGCCGGTGCCCATTCCTGAGCCGAGCGCGTGGCATTAGCACCGGTGCCCTGAGCAGCAACCGGCCCGGCGAGCAGGGCAAGAGATAGCACAAGCGCCGGCATCAAACCGGGTGCAGCGGGACGTTGGCGTTTCATGATCGACCTCTATGGCGATGAACGGGATGCGACGACGGGCGCGACGGATACCTCCGCCACATTGCCATATTGATTCCTCCATGCTGTCGGCAGACTGACCCTTCGATTACATCTTTGTAATGCTGATTCGAGCCGAATATCGCGGAGCAGAATGCAATGCCTCGACCTCGTTCACCGGTCGGTGCGCGTTGCCCTTTGCCGCCCTGAACTGTCGAACTGTTTGCACACACCCTCACTGGAGTGAACGCCATGACCATCCTGAAACCCCTGATCGGCTCCCTCCTGGCGAGTCTTGTGATCGGCGCCGGTGTCGCTTCGGCGGCATCGGCCACCAAGGTGGAAGTCTTCAAGAGCCCGTACTGCGGCTGTTGCGGAAAATGGGTGGAACACCTTCGCAAGAGCGGGTTCGATGTCACGACGAAGGACGTCGACAACGTTCCCGCCGCCCGGCATGCGCTCGGGATGCCCGACCGCTATGGCTCGTGCCACACCGCCAAAATTGGGCGCTATGCCATCGAAGGCCACGTACCGGCGCAGGACATCCAGCGGCTCCTGAAGGAAAACCCCAAGGCGGCAGGATTGGCCGCCCCCGGGATGCCCCAGGGCTCACCCGGCATGGAAACGACGACGCCGCAACCGTATGAAACGCTGCTCGTGCAGGCAGACGGGAGTTCGAGCGTTTTCGAGAAGCACTGACAAGCGTCGGGCCGCGCGCTCAACACCGCGCGGCTCAGTCTGGCGGCGGGTCACTCTTTGACGCGGTGAACCGGCGCGGGATGAAGGCCGGCGTACGCTCGCGGTAGCGCCGATAGTCCTCGCCGAACTCGGTGAGCGCGTCCTCTTCCTCGCTCCGTGCCAGCCTTGCATAGACGATCAGCAGGATCGGGAACATCACCAGTGTGATCAAGGTCGGCCACTGCAGCAGAAAGCCGAACATCACCAGCACGAAGGCGACATATTGCGGGTGGCGAATGCGGGAGTAGGGGCCGCTGTCGGCGACCCGGTGCGCCTGTTGGGCTGCGTAGAGCACCGGCCACGCCGTCGCCAGCAACCAGAAGCCGGCCACGATGAAGACGGTGCTGAGGATGTGGAACGGGCCGAAATGGGGATTACCGCGCCAGCCGAACATCACCTCGAGAAGATGACCCGAATCGTGAGCAAAGAAGTCCACACCCGGAAAACGCGATGTCAGCCAACCGGACAGCAGGTAGATCGTCAGCGGGAAGCCATACATCTCGGTGAATAGCGCGACGATGAAAGCCGAGTAGGCGCCGAAAGAGCGCCAGTCGCGCCTGGTGCGCGGCTTCGTGAAGCTGAAGGCGAAGGCGATGAAGAACAGCGAGTTGATGATCACCAGCGACCACAGTCCATAGCTTGGCGTCTCGTTCATTTTTCCTCTCCTGGCGCGGTATCCTGGGGTGGCCGGCGACTGTGATTCGCGTGGTCATGTCCTGCGTGTCCGCCATGTCCCCCGTGTCCTCCGTGCATAAAGATGTGCATCAGCGGACAGGCCAGCAGGAACAGCCAGGGCAAGAAACCCAAGAGGTGAGCCCGGTGTTCCGTGAACAGGAAAAAGCCCGCAATCGCGAGAAAGCCGAGGAAGACCCACTTCGCCCGGGAAGCGCCCTGGCCCGAGTGGCCATGCGATTGGTGGCCTTCATGTTTCGATTCCATGAGTCTTCTCCTGTCAATGGCGGGTTTGATGAAGCGTCCCCAATCGGGCCGTACCCGTTCGTCCGCCCCGGGCGCGCGACCCAGAAGGTCAGTAAACCGATCCAGTGTCCGCGGACCTCGATGGATTGAAAGCCGGCGCGCCGCAGAAAGGCCGGAATCTCGCCCCGCAGATTTGCCGCTGTCATGGGCATGGCGAGCAGGGGCCAGAACAGCAGCCACCACAGCCGGTTCGTCGGCCGGTCGAGGGCGACCACGACGAGGCGTCCCGAACCTTTCAGAACGCGGCGCCGAGCTTAGGGCAATACCAGTCGTAGATCGGGGCCGCCCAGCCCATGGTCGTGCCCTCCGTTTGCGGCCGGACGCCGACCGGGAAACGGTCTGAACGCCGCAATTGTGTCGCACCCCATACAAGCACGAGCGGGCAGGCGAGCAGGAGGGACGCCATGATCGCACTCGGCCAGCTCAGCCCCCATATCCACAGGATTGCGGCGGCGAGAAGCAGCGCGATCGCCGGGCAAGTCCACATCCAGTTGTCGATTCGGGGTTTCATGACCAAAGTCCCCCAGGCGATGTCGCACCTATACCGTCGCCCGGCGCAGCCGCAATGCGTTGCCGACGACCGACGCCGAGCTGAAGCTCATCGCCAGCGCGGCGATCATCGGTGACAGCAGCAGGCCGAAGACCGGATACAGCGCACCGGCCGCGATCGGCACGCCCAGCGCGTTGTAGAGCAGGGCGAACAGGAGGTTCTGGTGCATGTTGCGCACCGTGGCGACGGATATGTTGCGCGCGGTGGCGATACCGCGCAGGTCGCCTTTCACCAGCGTCAGGTGCGCGCTGTTCATCGCCACGTCGGTGCCGGTGCCCATGGCGATGCCGACGTGGGCGCGCGCCAGCGCCGGGGCGTCGTTGATGCCGTCGCCGGCCATCGCGACGATGCAGCCCTCGCCCTGCAGCTTCGCGACCAGGTCGTTCTTGTCCGCCGGCTTGACCTCGCCGAAGACCTCGTCGATGCCGAGTCGTGCGCCGACCGCGCGCGCGGTGGTGAGGCCGTCGCCGGTCGCCATGATGATGCGCAGCCCGCTATCGCGCAGCGCCTGCAGCGCGGCCGGTGTGGTGGCCTTGACCGGGTCGGCGACCGCTAGCAAGCCTGCCGCCTCGCCATCGACGGCGAGGTACATCACGCTGGCGCCTTCCAGGCGCAGGGCTTCGGCACGGTCGGCGAGCGCTTGCCAGGCGACCTTTTCGTCTTCCATCAGCGCGGTGTTGCCGAGGACGATCCGTCGGCCGTCGACGGTGCCGCGCACGCCGATCCCGGACGACGATTCGAAGCTTTCCGCCGTGCTCAGCGCCAGGGAGCGCAGCTTCGCCTCGGCGACGATGGCGTGGGCGAGCGGATGCTCGCTGCCCTGGTCGAGACTGGCGGCGATGCGCAGCACGTCTGCCTCGCTCCAGCCGTTTGCCGCGGCGACGCCGTGGAACGCTGGCCGGCCCTCGGTGAGGGTGCCGGTCTTGTCCACAATCAGCGTATCGACCTTGCGCAGCGATTCGATCGCGGCGGCGTCGCGGAACAGCACGCCGTGCGTCGCTGCCTTGCCGGTGGCGACCATCACCGACATCGGCGTCGCCAACCCGAGCGCGCACGGGCAGGCGATGATCAGCACCGCCACCGCGTTGATCAGGCCGTAGGCCCAGCTCGGTTGCGGGCCGAACAAGCCCCAAAGCAGCAGCGTGGTCACGGCAATCGTCACCACGCCGATCACGAACCAGCCGGCGACGACGTCGGCCAGGCGCTGCATCGGCGCCCGCGAGCGCTGCGCCTGCGCGACCATCTGCACGATCTGCGACAGCACCGTCTGCGCGCCGATCTTCTCCGCCAGCATCACCAGCGCGCCGCTGGTGTTGAGCGTGGCGCCGATCAGCTTGTCGCCGGGGCGCTTGGTCACCGGCATCGGTTCGCCGGTGAGCATGGATTCGTCGACCGCGCTTTCGCCTTCGACGACCGCGCCGTCGACCGGCACCTTTTCGCCGGGCCGCACCCTCAGGCGGTCGCCGGGATGCACATGGGTGAGTGGAATATCCTCCTCGCCGCCGTCGGCGCGGATGCGGCGCGCGGTTTTTGGCGCCAGGCCGAGCAGGGCCTTGATTGCGGCGCCGGTCTCGGAGCGCGCCTTCAGCTCCATCACCTGGCCGAGCAGGGTGAGCGAGATGATCACCGCCGCCGCCTCGAAATACACCGCGACATGCGCCCCCATGCGGAACGAGGGCGGAAACAGGTCGGGCGCCACAGTGGCGATGAGGCTATACACATAGGCGGAGCCGGTGCCGATGCCGATCAGCGTCCACATGTTGGGGCTGCGATTGCGGATCGACTGCACGCAGCGCACGAAGAAGGGCCAGCCCGACCACAGTACCACCGGTGTCGCAAGCGCCAGCTCAACCCAGGGGCGACCGGCGCCGAGCAGGGGGTCGAACAGACCGCCGGACATCGCGATCAGCGTGACCAGCACGGTGAGCGGCAAGGTCCACCAGAAGCGGTGGCGGAAATCGGCCAGCTCCGGGTTCTCGCCCTCTTCGCCCCCCGGCATGACCGGCTCCAGCGCCATGCCGCATTTCGGGCAGGTGCCGGGGCCGATCTGGCGGATTTCCGGGTGCATCGGGCAGGTGTATTCGGTGCCCGACGTTTCGGCAGTCTCCGATGCAGCGGGCGCCGCTGCTGCCGGTTGCAGATACTTCGCCGGTTCGGCCTCGAACCTCTGCTGGCAGTTCGCGCTGCAGAAGCGATAGGTATGGCCGGCGTGCACTGCCCGCCACGGCGAGTCCTGCTTGACCGTCATGCCGCACACCGGATCCTTGTCGGGTTCCGCCGCGGCGGCAGGCGCAGCGCCATGACCGCCGCCTTCGTGGCCGCCTTCGTGACCGGAGGGGGTGCCGTGCGCATGGCGGTGGTTTGCATGCGAGTCGTGATGTGTGCTCATGAACGGTCTCCGGAAGGGTGAGTACGGTGTGCCGCAGCCGGCGGCGGTGCGGAGCAGCACGGCGAAACCGGCGCCGCCTTGTGTGCCCGCTCGTTCTCGCGGCACCACGCGCGCAATGACGCCCACGCTGAAAGCAACCACTTCTTCATTTCGGCCTCCCGCCCGCACACGGCCTCGCGACGCCACGGCCTCTGCTTGAAGCCTACGCCTTGGATGCTGTCGAGGAGCTGACCCGCAGATTACATTTCCGTCCCCGCCGCGAAGCTCCGCCCGCAGGTAGGGGCAGCGAGCGGGGGAACTACCAGCTCTCTCGCACCAATCTGCTCGAACTGATCGTGCTCCGCGGCCCGAGTCGGCCGGCGGCGACACCCGCGACAAAGCCTGCTAGACGGCAATGCGCGAGAGTTCTTCCGCAAGGGTTGTCTTGTTGAACCGCTTGTGCGCCTTGAGGCCGGCAAGCAAGCGGGCGACCTTCTTGGGCAGAGCCTCCCCGAACATCGCGTCTGCCGCATCCGGCAACTCGACAAGGCAGTCTTCCCGAAAGTCTGCGTTGGGTGCATCGGGTTCGCCGGGGTCGCAATCGACGAAGACGATTGCGCCGTTCGATTTGCGCACGAAGGCATTGGTCAGCGACGAGAAATCACCCACTCCGAAGCCCGCCGCGTGGACGGTCGCCACCGCGCGGGCGAGCTTCAGGAAATCCTTGGCCGTCGGCCGCTTGAGCGCGGACAGCGGCACACCGTCGATGAACTCGAAGACCAGGAACCAGCAGCCATTGTCATCGTCCAGAAACCACTGACCGTAGTGATGGTAGATCGGAACGTGCTGGGTCCATCGAAGTTGCTCGTAGTACCACGCGGTGTGAATCAGATGACGAATCGAATCGAGTTCATCCGTACGAAACAACTTGAGAGCCCGCACGGCATCGGTCGGGACTTCAACGACCTTGTAGACCTCACCTTCCCACCCTCGACCCACGTTCTCGAGCACACGGTAGGGGCCTATGCGTTCACCGTCCTCGATTCCAAAAGATCGTACTTTTCCCACGAATGCGACTCCTTCCTGCAGCCTGAGGATCAGCGCTTCAACTTGAGACCGGCGTTGCAGCAATGCGCTCCATGCACGTGCGCGCTGGTCCGGGGAGCACGGTGACGTCGCGGGTAGTCGGCCCGAAGCGTAGCGTCGTGGTCAGATTTCCTGCCTCGGGATGCGTTTCGCGTCGTTCCTGCTCTCCTTCTGTCGATCCTACGACGACCAGGTTGGAATGCGAAATTCGCGCAGTAAACCAGTCCACGAACTGACGTCGCGATTACATCTTTGTAATCCTGCGGCCAGGCCTCGCGGTGCACGGCACAATGCACCCCGCAACTTGCCTGCACGAACCGACACGAGACCGTGGTGAAGATCCTGATCGTCGAAGACGAGCCCAAGACTGGCGACTACCTGCGCCAGGGCCTGAGCGAAGCCGGCTTCGTCGTCGACCTGGCGCGCGACGGGCTGGACGGCCTGCATCTGGCGCTGACCGGCGACTACGACCTCGTCGTTCTGGATGTGATGCTGCCCTCGCTGGACGGCTGGGGCGTGCTGCAGACGGTGCGCCGCGGCGGGCACGACATGCCGGTGCTGTTCCTGACCGCGCGCGACCAGGTCGAGGACCGCGTGCGCGGACTGGAACTGGGCGCGGACGACTACCTGGTGAAGCCGTTCGCCTTCTCCGAACTGCTGGCGCGGGTGCGCACCCTGCTGCGCCGCGGCAAGGCCAAGGAGGCCGAGGTGCTGCGTGCGGCCGACCTCGAGCTCGACCTGTTGCGCCGCCGCGTGACCCGTGCGGGGGCGCGCATCGACCTCACCGCCAAGGAGTTCGCCCTGCTCGAGCTGCTGCTGCGGCGCCAGGGCGAGGTGCTGCCGCGCTCGCTGATCGCTTCGCAGGTGTGGGACATGAACTTCGACAGCGACACCAACGTCATCGAAGTGGCGGTGCGCCGCCTGCGCGCCAAGGTGGACGAGCCTTTCGAGCCGAAGCTGATCCGCACCGTGCGCGGCATGGGTTACGTGCTCGACGTGCCGGCGCCGGCGAGGTAGGGGCGTGCGACTGTCGCTCACCGCCCGCCTTGCGCTGCTGTTCTCCGCAGCCACTGCCAGCCTGCTGGTGGTGGTTGCGGTGGTGCTCGGACAGGCGGCCGAGTCGCACTTCTTCGAGCTCGACGAACACGAGCTGTTGGGCAAGATGACGCTGATCGCCAATTTGCTGCAGCGCGTCGATTCGCCCGCGGCGCTGGAGGCGCTGCCGCAGCGGCTGGACGACGCGCTGGTCGGCCACGACGCGGTCGCGGTGCTGATCCGCAATGCCGAGGGGGCGGTGATCTACGCCTTTCATCCGCAGGCTTTCGCACCCGCGCAGGCCGGCGGTGCGCGGCTGTCGGCCACCGGCGCGGCGTGGTGGATCGGCGGGCAGCAGTATCTTGGCCATGAATCGCAGTTCGTCCTGCCGCTACCGGCGGACGCCGCCGACGGGCACCGCGAACTGCGCGTGCTGCTTGCCATCGACGTGTCGCACCACCAGCATTTTCTCGATTCGGTGCGCAAGCGCTTGTGGCTCGGCATCGCCTTCGCGGCGGTGGCGGCAGCGTTGCTCGGCTGGTTCGCCGCGCACCGCGGCCTGGCGCCGCTGCGGCGCGTCGCGGCGATGGCGCGTGGCCTGTCGGCGGACCATCTGGACGAACGCCTCGACGAGCGCCGTGCGCCGGCCGAGGTGCGCGAACTGGTCGAAGCCTTCAACGGCATGCTCGATCGGCTGCAGTCGTCCTTCCGGCGGCTGGCGGACTTCTCCGCCGACATCGCCCACGAGCTGCGCACGCCGATCTCCAACCTGATGACGCAGACCGCGGTGGCGCTGGCGCAGGCGCGCAGCGCCGACGAATACCGCGAGGTGCTGGGCTCCAACCTGGAAGAGTACGAGCGCATCGCGCGCATGGTCGGCGACATGCTCTTCCTCGCCCAGGCCGAGAACGGCCGTTTGCCGCTACCCGTCGAGACCGTCACGCTGGCCGACGAGGTGCGTGCGCTGGCCGAGTTCTACGAGGCGCTGGCGGACGAGGGCGGCGTGCGCATCGTGGTCCATGAAGTGTGCAATGGTATCGCGGTGACCGGCGACCGGCTGATGCTGCGGCGCGCGCTGTCCAACCTGCTGTCGAACGCGCTGCGCCACACGCCGGCCGGCGGCATGGTCGCCATCGACATCGCGCGCGAGGGAGCTGAAGCGCTGATCGCGGTGTCCAACCCCGGCGAGCCGATTCCGCCCGAGGAGCTGACGCGCATCTTCGAGCGCTTCCATCGCGCGGGAGCCGATCGTCGCGATCGCGGCGAAGGGGCCGGGCTGGGCCTGGCGATCACCCGCTCCATCGTCGAGGCGCATGGCGGGCGGGTGACGGCAAGCTCGAACGCCGCCGCGACGTGCTTCACCCTGCGCTTGCCGCTGCAGCGCCCGCGCGAGGCGCAGCCATCCGCCGGCAAGCCTTGACCGGCCGGCATTGACCATTTTGTGGAGACAAACCTGATGAAATCTCGCTCCTCCCGTCCTATCGCGCTTCAGCGTGCGCCGCAGCGGTTGTTCGCCGGGCTGGCGCTCGCCGTCGTCCTCGGGCTGCCGCCGGCCTTCGCCGCCGGCGAGGATGTGACGATGTACAAGGACCCGAACTGCGGCTGCTGCGGCAAGTGGGCCGAGCACATGCGCGCCAGCGGCTTCCGGGTGAAGGAAGTGGCGACGCCGCAGATGGGCGCGGTCAAGCAGGCCGCGGGCGTGCCGCAGGCGCTGGGCTCCTGCCACACCGCCAAGGTCGGTAGCTACGTGATCGAGGGCCATGTGCCGGCCGCCGATGTGAAGCGCCTGCTGGCCGAGAAGCCGGCGGTGGCGGGGCTGTCGGCGCCGGGCATGCCGCAGGGCTCGCCCGGCATGGAAGGCCCGTTTCCGGCCGAACGCTACGACGTCGTCAGCTTCGACCGTGAGGGTCGCACCACGGTGTTTGCGCAGCACTGAGCACGGGGGCTGCGCGTCAGCGCATGCGCAGGATGCGGATGGCGCCGGAGAGCACCACCAGCGCGATGAGCGTGCCGATGATCCAGTCCGGCCACGGGCTGGCCGTCAGGCTCACCAGCACGCCGGCGGCGATCACGCCGAGGTTGGCGATGACGTCGTTGGCCGAGAAGATGTAGCTCGCGCGCATGTGGGCGCCGCCGTCGCGATGACGCGCCAGCATCAACAGGCAGGCGACGTTGGCCGCCAGCGCCAGCAGCGAGATGCCGATCATCGCCGGGGCCTCGGGCAGGCT
>JAFEFM010000487.1 GCA_018240585.1 Pseudomonadota bacterium | reverse complement strand
CATGCACGGCAGCTACCAGATGGTGGCCGAGGACGGCCATCCCTTCGAAGCGGAGATCCCGCCCTTCATGCTGGCGATGCCCAGGGTGCTGCACTGAGCATCGACGCGGCAGTCAGCTCCGGTAATCGGCGTTGATCTTCACGTAGTCGTAGGAGAAATCGCAGGTCCACACGGTGGCCGCGGCGCTGCCGCGGGCGAGGTCGATGCGCACGGTGAGTTCGGCGTGCTGCATGATGCGTGCGCCGGCTTCCTCCTGGTAGCTCGCGGCGCGGCCGCCACGCTCGGCGACGAGCACGGACTCATCCGGGTTGCCCAGCCACACGCGCAGCCTGGCGACGTCGAGATCGTCGATGCCGGCATAGCCGATGGCCGCCAGGATGCGTCCGAGGTTGGGGTCGGAGGCGAAGAAGGCCGTCTTCACCAGCGGCGAGTGGCCCACTGCATACCCCACCTTGCGGCACTCCTCGCGATCCTTGCCGCCCTCGACGACGATGCTCATGAACTTGGTCGCACCCTCGCCGTCGCGCACGATGGCCTGCGCCAACGCGATCGAGACCTCGACCACCGCGTCACGCAGCACCTTGTAATCCGCGCCTGCCGCATCGGCGATCTCGGCGTTGCCGGCCTGGCCGGTGGCGATGAGGATGAAGGAATCGTTGGTCGAGGTGTCGCCGTCGACGGTGATGCTGTTGAAGGACAGGTCGGCCGCCTCCTTCACCAGCGCCTGCAGCAGCGGCTGGCTCACCGCTGCGTCGCAGGCGAGGAAGCCGAGCATCGTCGCCATGTTGGGCCGGATCATGCCGGCGCCCTTGCTGATGCCGGTCAGCGTCACCGTGCGGCCGCCGATCTGCACCTGCCTCGACACCGCCTTGGCGAGCGTGTCGGTGGTCATGATGGCGTGCGCGGCGTCGAACCAGGCGTCGGCGCGCAGGTCGGCGATCGCCCGCGGCAGGCCGGCCACCAGACGGTCGACCGGCAGCGGCTCGAGGATCACGCCGGTGGAGAACGGCAGCACCTGCGCCGCCTTCACCCCCAGTTGCGCCGCCACCGCCTCGCAGGTGGCCACCGCGTTGTTCAGCCCGGGCTCACCGGTGCCCGCGTTGGCCACGCCGGTGTTGATCACCAGCGCGCGGATGTCGCCGCCGTCAAGATGCGCGCGGCACACCTGCACCGGCGCCGCGCAGAAGCGGTTCTGGGTGAAGACGCCCGCAGCGCGGCTGCCTGCCACCAGCTCGATCACGGTGAGATCGCGGCGGTTCACCTTGCGGATGCCGGCCTCGGCGACTCCGAGGCGGACGCCGGGAACCGGAAGCAGATCGGCGGGATTCGGAAGGTTCAGGTTGACAGCCATGCAGGTCTCCGGAAGTGGTCGGGATCGAAGCGGCATCGGCAGACGCGACGCGACAGGACGGCGAATGATAGCGGATTCGCTCAGCGGCCATCGCATCCGCGGCCGGTCGTGGGCGGCGGGGATCGACCTCCTCCCCTGCGCCGCACAGCCCTCCTCGACGGCGACGTGTAACGAAAATTGACAAACTCGGGACGGACGCGCCCGGCAGCGTCCGCCGACCGGGGTGCGGCGCCCCTCTTGCCTGCGCGGTTGAGCATCCCCCGGGCAGTGGCACAGGAAATGCTGACGTTGTTCCCGAGGCACGGCGCGTTGCCATGTCTTGACACCAGTCAGTGGAGGAAGCCATGAAACAGAGTGTGCTCGCGAGCGCAATTGCACTCGCCTTCGGTTTTGCAACACAGGCGTCGGCGAACCCGACCAACACCGTGACAGAGGCCACAACGTCGGCGGAGCAGACCGCGACCGCCAACTCCCAGCAGGGCGGCACCGGCCCGCAGGCCAACGAGAATTCCAAGGCGTACTGGTCCGCCAACCAGGACAGCAGCAACAACTCCAACAACAGCCAGCACAGCTCCCAGAAGAACAACAACAGCACGGGTGACAACCGCAACAACGAAGGCCGGGCCTCGGCGAGCGACTATGCGACGGCGGCGAACAACGGCGGCTCCGCGAGTAATGCCATCAACAACGCGTTCAACAAGAGCGCCGCGATGGCCATCTCGAAACTCAGCGGCGTGGTGACCGGTGTCAAGGTGTACGGGCTGGGCAATCAGGCCACCAATGAAGGGAGCGCCAACGGCGCCAACGGCGGAACGGCCTTCGGCGGCAACGGCGGCACAGCCTATGGCGGCAGCGCCAAGGGCGGCAACGGCGGCGACGGCGGCAAGGCCTTCGGTGGCAATGGTGGCGACGGTGCGCGGGGTGGTTCGGCAAGCGGCGGCGACGCCTACAGCGGCGATGCCAAAGGCTACGCGAGCGGCGGCAAGGCCTACGGTGGCAATGCCGATTCCGGCTCGGTCAGGGCCGGCGGCGGCGGCTCCGCAACAGGAGGCGACGCGGCGAGCGGCTATGCCAAGGGAGCCGGCGGTGGCGATGGCGGCAATGCCAGCAAGGCCGCGGCCTACGGCGGCGGCGACGCCTACTCCAAGGTCGGCTCGTCGGCCGACTCCGGCAGGGCGAGTGGCGGTGATGCCTACGGCTACACCGGCGGCACGAAGGCGAGCGGCGGCGACGCCGGCTCGACGGCCAGCAGCTACGGTGGCTACGGCAAGGGCAGCGGCGGCGATGCCGGTGCGATGACCAAGGCCAGCGTCGGTAGCGCTGAGGCAAGCAGCAAGGCCGGCGGCAGCGGTGCCAGCGGTGGCAGCGCGGATGCCGGCGGCGCCTGGGCCAAGGCGATGAATGCGGACGCGAATGCACGCCGCAGCGGCAACGACACGGCCAACGCCAGCAACAACGCGCAGGCCACCGGCGGCACCGGCGGCACGGGTGGCAATGCCACGTCGGCCGGCGGCCAGACCGGCCCGTCGCAAGCGCAGGGCGGCAACAACCAGCAAACCGCCGGGGCGACCGGCGGCAATGCGACCGGCACCGGCGGTGGCGCCACTGCAAGCGCCGGCGCCACGGGCGGCAACGCCGGCGCCAATGGCGGCACCAACACGTCGAACGGCGGCCAGGCCGCATCGGGCACCGCATCGGCCAACTCCGGCAACAGCTCGGCGATCGCCGGCGCTGGCGGTAACGCTGCCAACAACGGCGGTGCCGGCGGCAATGGCGGCACCGCGCAGACCGGAGTCGCCACCGGTGGTTCCGCCAATGGCGGCGCCGGCGGACAGTCCTCGAGCGGCGTTGCCAGCGGCGGTGCTGCGACCGGCGGTTCCGGTTCCGGCAGCTCGACCAGCGGCCTCGCCTCGGGCGGTTCGGCTACCGGCGGCGCGGGTGGTGCAGGCGGCACCGGTCAGGGTGGTTCCGGTGGTGCGGGCGGCGCGGGTGGCTCGCTCGCGGCAGGCAACGCCACCGGCGGAGCCGGTCAGGGCGGCGCCGGCGGCACAGGGGGCAATGGTGGAACGGTGATGGTGGATGCCGGCACCTTCAACATGTCCAACTCCATCGGCGGCAGCTTCACGAATGGCGCGGGCATCATCATCAATGCCATGAACAGCGGAATCGGCGCACTGGTTCAGCAAAGCGCGAACGTTCAGGCCAACCTGAACTTCAACCGCTGACCGGTGCCGGCGGCAGGGGCCTTCCGCCCCCGCCGCAGGACGCCGATCCATACGAGGCCAGGACGCACTGCGCACCCGGTCGCATGTTTCACCCCCTCGAAAGCCGCGCACTGCGCGGCTTTTTTTTGCGTACGCACGTCGCGGCCAGCTGCGCGGTGCAGGAAACGGTGGCAGTGCCCATTCCGGGCCTAGAACCTTTGGGTGATACACAAGTGAAACACCCCCGTCCATGCCAGATGACTGCGTCAGATGATTGTTTTTGTTGTCTTTTGATGTAACAACCGGTTTCCCGGCGGTCGCCACACTTGGGCGTATGGTGTATCAGATCTGTAACGGTTGCCCCCTCCCCGCACCTCGCAGGCGGCACGCGAATGCCGCCCTTCGCTGAAACACCGCGCGCTACATGGCTTGCGCACCCTGGCATGGGAGTTGCGATCCCCCGTATCGAGGCAGGGCGCGTCGCCATGTCTTGACACCATATCAGCGGAGGAAGCCATGAAACCAAGTCTGCTCGCGAGTGCAATCGCGCTCGCGTTCGGTTTTGCCACGCAGGCATC
>JAFEFM010000486.1 GCA_018240585.1 Pseudomonadota bacterium | reverse complement strand
GATGCAATGGGGCGGCCACGGGCCACCCTGGGCGCGGAAGGAACAGTGGTCGGCCGGGTGCCAGTCGCGGGACAGCACGATGGGCAACTTCATGCGCTGGAACAGTTCGAGGCACCGGTTCAGCACCGGCACCACGGCATCGCCGTCGGGCACGCCGAGCGCGCCGCCGGGCAGGAAGTCGCGCTGCACATCGACCACCACGAGCGCGTCGCCGCCCCGTAGGGCGAGGCGACCGCCTTCTGGCTCAGGGCGTGAGCGACTGTGTTGAGGCATCCTGTTCTCCTAGCTGCGCGCACAAGCTGCGGCACCCGACCCAATGCGGCTCCTTTGCAAGTGGCTGCCCGGAGCGTCGCGCCATCGCAGCAGAGGCGGATTGCGCTGAGATGGTTGTCGGTCTGCTTGCGCCCTCTCATCGCATCGCATGGCCTACGCGGGCAAAACAGGAGTAGATTTTTACGCTGTCGGCCGGATGGTTTCATTCAGTCTAGACCCATCCGCCGCCGCCCAGAACTGCCGCATCCACCCGCAGCATCGTCATCGCGCGAGGACAGCATGGATCGACCCGCCGGCCTTCGTACCTGCCTCCACGACACGGCGCAGTCAGACATCATTGTCGACAACATGGCGCGCAAGCTGGCCGGCCTGCTGTCCGGCCACGAGCCGGCCATCGTGGTCGGCATCCTGCGGCGCGGCGCCCCGCTGGCCGACCGCATCGTCGACTGCCTGCGGCAGCACCCGGGCGTGCCGGTGCCGCTGCGGGTGGACCTGAAGGTCAAGCGCTACGCCGACGATCTGACCCTGCTGCACCCCGAGACCGAATTGTCCGAGGACGAACGGCAGCCGCTGCCCGCGCTCGCGGGGCGTACCCTGGTGGTGGTCGACGACGTGCTCTTTACCGGCCATTCGCTGCTGCGCGTGGTCGATCACCTGGTGCGGCGGCAGCCGGCGCGCATCCTGGTCGCGGTGCTGGTCGATCGTGGCGTCGCCTGCCTGCCGGTGCATGCCGACGTGGCCGGCGTGCGCCTCGACATCGCGGCGGAAGACATCATCGAGTGCAACGTGCCGCCGTACGAGCCGGATTTCCGCATCGAACTGCTGCAGCCGCGCAGCGCCGCCTGAGCGGAGGGGACGATGATCTTCGTCGATCGAATCGATGCGGCGCGCAAGCTGGCCGATGCCCTGGCCGCGTATCGCGGCGCCAACCCGCTGGTGCTCGCCATCCCGCGCGGCGCGGTGCCGATGGGCGCGGCGCTGGCCGAGGCGCTGGAGGGCGAACTCGACGTGGTGCTGGTGCACAAGCTCAGCTCGCGCTGGAGCCCGGAATATGCGATCGGCGCCATCGACGAGAGCGGCTGGTCCTTCGTGTCCGACCCGTCCGACGCCGACGAGGCCTGGCTGAACGAGGAGAAGGCGCGCCGCCTGGCGGGCCTGCGCCAGCGCCGTGCGCAGTATTCGCCGGAACGGCCGCCGGTCGACCCGCATGGCCGGGTGGTGATCATCGTCGATGACGGGCTCGCCACCGGCGCGACGATGATCGCCGCGCTGCATGCGGTGCGCGCGCAGGGTCCGCAGAAGCTGGTCTGCGCGGTGCCGGTCGGTGCGCCCGACAGCCTGAAGAAAGTCGAGCCCTATGCCGACGAGGTCGTGTGCCTTTACGCACCATGGGATTTCCGCGCGGTGGGGCAGTTCTACAGCCAGTTCTGGCAGGTCGAGGACGAGGAAGTGATCGACTGCCTGCGTGAGCATCGCCGACGTGCGGCTGCGCGCTCGGCCGGAGGAGGCGCTTCGCCGCCGCAATGACCGCCCATGCGGCAGGCGCGCATGACGAACAGGGAGAGGAGAAAAACGACGATGACAGCCAAACAACTGCTTTTCCGCGACGATGCGCGCCACCGTATCCTGCGCGGCGTGTCGCTGCTGGCCGACGCGGTCAAGGAGACCCTGGGCCCGCGGGCCCGCACCGTGCTGCTGCAGCGGCCGTACGGGCCGCCCATCGTGATCAACTCCGGCGTCATCGTCGCGCGCGAGATCGAGCTGCCGGACCCTTTCGAGAACATGGGTGTGCAGATGGTGCGCGAGGTGGCGGCGCGCACGTCCGAAGTGGCGGGCGACGGCACCACCACCGCGACCCTGCTGGCCGCGGCGATCGTGCGCGAGGGCATGAAGCACGTCGCCGCCGGCATGAATTCGATGGACCTCAAGCGCGGTGCCGACAAGGCCGTCGAGGCGCTGGTCGGCGCGCTGAAGGCGATGGCGCGACCCTGTGAGACGCGCATCGAGATCGCCCAGGTGGCGAGCATCTCGGCGAACAACGACAGCGCCATCGGCGAGTTGATCGCCGAAGCCATGGAGCGCGTCGGCAACGAAGGTGTGATCACCGTCGAGGAGGGCTCGGGCCTCGCGAGCACGCTGGACGTGGTCGAAGGCATGCAGTTCGATCGCGGTTACCTGTCGCCCTATTTCATCAACACCGAGGGTGGGCGGGTCGTGCTGGAGGATGCTGCCATCCTGGTGTGCGACCGCAAGATCGGCGCAGTGTCCGACCTGCTGCCGGTGCTGGAGTCGGTGGCGCGCAGCGGGCGGCCCTTGCTGCTGATCGCCGAGGAGGTCGAGGGCGAGGCATTGGCCCTGCTCGTGGTCAATTCCGTGCGCGGCACCCTGAATGCTTGCGCGGTGAAGGCGCCGGAATTCGGCGAACGGCGGCGCGCGATGCTGGAAGACATCGCGGTGCTGACCGGCGCCACCTTGGTGAGCGGCGAAACCGGCCTCACGCTGGAGCATGCGACCGAGGCCGAACTGGGCGGTGCCCGCCGCATCGAGGTGGACAAGGACAGCTGCACGCTGGTCGGCGGCGGTGGTGCGCACGAACTGATCGAGGCGCGCATCGCCCGCATCCGCGCGGAGATGGATGACACGCGCTCCGACTACGAGCGCGAGGGCCTGCAGAAACGCATCGCGCGCCTGGCCGGCGGCGTGGCGGTGGTGAAGGTCGGCGGCGCCACCGAATCCGAGATGAAGGAGCGCCGGGCGCGCGTCGAGGATGCGCTGCATGCGACGCGCGCCGCGGTGGCCGAGGGCATCCTGCCTGGCGGCCGCGTGGCGCTGTTGCGTGCGCGTGGGGCGCTGGGCGCGCTGCACGGTGCCAACCACGACGAGGATTGTGGCATCCAGATCGTGCTGCGCGCGGTGGAGGAGCCGCTGCGCCAGCTCGTCGCCAACGGCGGCCTCGAACCGTCGGTGGTGCTCGACCGGGTGGTGGCGGACAGCGGCGCGTTCGGCTTCAACGCCGCGACCGAGGAATACGGCGACCTGATGGCAATGGGTGTGCTCGACCCGTGCAAGGTCACGCGCAGTGCGCTGCAGAACGCCGCCTCGGTGGCGGGACTGATCCTCACCACCGACTGCCTGGTGGCCGAACTGCCGCAGCCGGCGGGCGGCGTGCCGGGCGGCGAGGAGATGTGACGGCGGGCCAGACCTTGGACCAGGGCTGAAACGAACATGGCCACACAGGCCGCCTGGGAGACTTTTCCCCACGAAGCCGACGTCGGCGTGCGCGGCACCGGCGCAACGCTCGCCGAGGCCTTCGCCGGCGCCGCCACCGCGATGACGGCGGCGATCTGCGATCCGGCGATGGTGGCGGCGCGCGAGGCGGTCGCGGTCGAGTGCGTGGCGCCCGAGGCCGAGCTGTTGCTGCTGGACTGGCTCAACGCGCTGGTGTTCGAGATGGCCACGCGGCGCATGCTGTTCTCGCGTTTCGAGGTGGACATCGCGCCCGAGGACGCGGGGCTGCGCTTGCGTGCGACGGCTTGGGGCGAAGCGGTCGATGTCGCCCGCCACCAGCCGGCCGCCGAGGTGAAGGGCGCGTCGTTCTGCGAGCTGAAGGCCGGGCAGCAGCCCGACGGCCGGTGGCTGGCGCAGTGCGTGGTCGATGTGTGACATGGGTGGCACGACGAACGGGGACGGATGATGGACACCTCCAGACTGAAGCGGCGCGGCCCCTGCGAGTGGGAACTGCCGGCAAGCGGGCGTATGCGGGTGCCGGGCGTGATCTTCGCGTCGAAGGAGCTGGTGCAGGCCATGGACGACAAGGTGGCCGAGCAGGTCGCCAACGTCGCCAGTCTGCCGGGCATCGTCGATGCGTCGTACGCGATGCCGGATGCGCACTGGGGCTACGGTTTTCCGATCGGCGGCGTTGCGGCCTTCGATGCCGACGAGGGCGGCGTGGTGTCGGCCGGCGGTGTCGGCTTCGACATCTCCTGTGGCGTGCGCACGCTGCACACCGGCCTCAAGGCGGCCGATGTGGAAGGCGTCAAGAGGCACCTGGCCGACGTGCTGTTCGCGCGCATCCCGGCCGGCGTCGGCAGCACCGGCGCGCTGCGCCTGTCGGGGCCGGAGATGGACGCGATGCTGCGCGGCGGCGCGCGCTGGGCGGTGAAGGAGGGCTACGGCAGCGAGGCCGACCTGCTGCGCATCGAGGAGCATGGCTGCGTGGCGGGAGCCGATCCGAAGGCGGTGTCGGAGATGGCGAAGAAGCGCCAACGCGACGAGATGGGCACGCTGGGCTCGGGCAACCACTACCTGGAAGTGCAGGTCGTCGACCAGGTGTTCGACGCCGCGGTGGCGCAGGCTTACGGCCTCGCCGAAGGCGACGTCGTGGTCAGCATCCATTGCGGATCGCGCGGGCTGGGGCACCAGATCGGCACCGACTTCCTGCGCGAGATGGTGATCGCCGCGGCGCAGGAGGGCATCGTGCTGCCCGACCGCGAGCTCGCCTGCGCGCCGCTCAAGTCTGCGCTCGGCCAGCGCTACCTCGGCGCGATGCGCGCGGCGATCAACTGCGCGCTGGCCAACCGCCAGATCCTGACTCACCTCGCGCGCGCGGCCTTCGCTGCGGTGCTGCCGGGCGCACGCCTGCCGCTCTTGTATGACGTGTCGCACAACACCTGCAAGGAAGAGATGCATACCGCGGCAGACGGGCGCAAGCGGCGATTGTTCGTGCATCGCAAGGGCGCCACCCGCGCTTTCGGCCCTGGCCATGCCGAGCTGCCCGCCGAATACCGCCCGGCCGGCCAGCCGGTGCTGATCGGCGGCAGCATGGGTACCGCGTCGTGGATCCTTGCCGGCGCGGCGGGCACCGAGGAGCGCGCCTTCGGCTCCGCCTGCCACGGCGCGGGCCGCGCGATGAGCCGCAACGAGGCGCTGCGCCGCTGGCACGGCCGCAACGTGGTCGACGAACTGGCGGCCAAGGGCATCCTGATCCGAAGCCCGAGCTTTCGCGGCGTGGCCGAAGAGGCGCCGCTGGCCTACAAAGATGTGGGAGAGGTGGTCGACGCAGCAGACCACGCCGGCCTCGCCGGCAAGGTCGCGCGGCTGCGCCCGCTGGTGTGCGTGAAGGGTTGAGAGCGAAAGCTTTTTTAGCGGAGGGCGGGCATGCAGCGAGCAGCGATCATCCACAAGACGGCCGCCGATCTGCCGGTGCCGCCCAACCTCGTCGACTACGCGGCGACCTGCGCCGGCTTCTCGTGGGACGCCGCCCGAGCGGAATTGGCCGGCCTGCCCGGCGGCGGCCTCAACATCGCCCATGAGGCGGTGGATCGCCATGCGCGCGGGCCGCTGCGCGATCGCGCCGCCTTCCGCTTCCTCGGTGAGCATTCGGCGCACGACCTCAGTTTCGGCGAGCTGTCGCGCCTCACCAGCCGCTTCGCCAACGTGCTGCAGACGCTGGGCGTGCGGCGTGGCGAACAGGTGTTCGTGCTCACCGGCCGCATCCCGGAGCTGTACATCGCGGTGCTCGGCGGCCTGAAGGCCGGCTGCGTGGTGTCGCCGCTGTTCTCCGCCTTCGGCCCGGAGCCGATCGCCACCCGGCTCAGCATCGGCGAAGGCGCGGTGCTGGTGACCACCGATCTCCTCTACGAGCGCAAGGTGGCCAAGGTGCGCGATCGCCTGCCGACGCTGCGCCACGTGCTGCTGGCGGGCGAGGAGTGTGGCACGACCGACATCGAGGGCACGCACGATCTCGCCGCGCTGATGGCGCAGGCCGCGGACGGCTTCGACACGGCGGCGACGCAGCCCGAAGACCTCGCCCTGCTGCACTTCACCAGCGGCACCACCGGCACGCCCAAGGGCGCGATGCATGTGCATGGCGCGGTGGTCACGCACTGGGCCACCGGCCGCTATGCGCTCGACCTGCATGCGGACGACATCTTCTGGTGTACCGCTGACCCGGGCTGGGTGACCGGCACGTCCTACGGCATCATCGCGCCGCTGCTGCATGGGGTGACTTCGATCGTCGACGTGGCCGAGTTCGATGCCGAGCGCTGGTACCGCATCCTGCAGGAGCAGCGGGTCACGGTCTGGTACACCGCGCCCACCGCGATCCGCATGCTGATGAAGGCGGGGCCCGAGCTGGCGCATGGCTTTTCCTTCCCCCGGCTGCGCTTCGTCGCCAGCGTGGGCGAACCACTCAACCCGGAGGCGGTGTGGTGGGGGCAGGAAGTGCTCGGCAGGCCGATCCACGACAACTGGTGGCAGACCGAGACCGGCGGCATCATGATCGCCAACCTGCCGGCGCTGGACATCAAGCCCGGCTCGATGGGGCGCCCGCTGCCCGGCGTCGAGGCCGCGATCGTGCGCCAGCGCGAAGGCGGCGGCGTGGAGCTCATCGACCAGCCGGACGAGGAGGGCGAGCTGGCGCTGAAGCGCGGCTGGCCGTCGATGCTGCGCGGCTACCTGAACAACGAGGCGCGCTACCGCAAGTGCTTCGCCGGCGACTGGTACCTGACCGGCGACCTCGCGCGGCGCGACGCGGACGGCTACTACTGGTTCGTCGGCCGCAGCGACGACGTGATCAAGTCCGCCGGCCACCTGATCGGCCCCTTCGAGGTCGAGAGCGCGCTGATGGAGCATCCGGCGGTGGCCGAGGCGGGCGTGATCGGCAAGCCCGACGACATGGTGGGCGAAGTGGTGAAGGCCTTCGTGTCGCTGAAGCAGGGCGTCGAGCCGTCCGAGGCGCTGCGCAAGGAGCTGCTCGGCCACGCGCGCAAGAAGCTGGGCGCGGCGGTGGCGCCCAAGGAGATCGACTTCCTGCCGGTGCTGCCGCGCACGCGCAGCGGCAAGATCATGCGCCGGCTGCTGAAGGCGCGCGAGCTCGGCCTGCCCGAAGGCGACACGTCCACGCTGGAGGCCGGAGCATGACGCGCGAGCGCAAGCCCGCGGTGGGCGTACAAGCGCCGCCGCCGTGCAAGTCGAAGCCAGCGCAGGCGAAGCACTCCCCGGTCGCAGCGCCGGCGAAGCGCACGCGCAAGGACAGGGCTGCAGTGGCGGCCGCAGCGCCCGAGACACCGCCGCTGGAACTGCGCCTGCTGGCCGACATGCTGCGCATCCGGCGCATGGAGGAAAAGTGCGCCGAGCTTTACGGCGCCGGCAAGATCCGCGGCTTCCTGCACCTCTACATCGGCGAGGAGGCCTGCGCCACCGGGACGATGCACGCGCTCGCCGCCGAGGACAGCGTGGTCGCCACCTACCGCGAGCACGGCCACGCGCTGCTGCGCGGCGTGTCCATGGACGCGATCATGGCCGAGATGTTCGGCAAGGCGGCGGGATGTTCGCGCGGGCGCGGGGGCTCGATGCACCTGTTCGACGTGTCGCGCCGCTTCTACGGCGGCAATGCCATCGTCGGCGGCGGTCTGCCGCTTGCGGTCGGCCTGGCGCTGGCGGACATGCTGCAGGGCGTGCGCCGCGTCACCGCCTGTGTGTTCGGCGAAGGCGCGATGGCCGAGGGTGCCTTCCACGAATCGATGAACCTCGCCGCGCTGTGGCAGCTCCCGGTGCTGTTCTGCTGCGAGAACAACCTGTACGCGATGGGCACGGCGCTGGCGCGCTCGGAGTCGCAGACCGACCTGTGCGCCAAGGCGGCGAGCTACAAGGTGGCCACCTTTCGCGCCGACGGCATGGACGTGCGCGCGGTGTTCGACACCGTGAGCCGCGCGGCGCAGCAGGTGAGGGCGGGCGGCGGCCCGGCCTTCGTCGAGCTGCAGACCTACCGCTTCCGCGCGCACTCGATGTTCGACCCCGACCTGTACCGCGACAAGGCCGAGATCGAGCAGTGGAAGCAGCGCGGCCCCATCCACAGCTTCTCCGGGCAACTCAAGGCCGAAGGGTTGCTCACCGAGGAGCTCTTCCTCGCGTTCGATGCCGCGGCCGCAGCCGAAGTCGCCGCGGCGACCGACTTCGCCGAGCAGGCACCGTGGGAGCCGGTGGCGGATCTGTTGAAGGACGTCCACACGCCGGCCGGCGCGGATGAAGGAGGCGCGCGATGAGGATCAGCTACCGCGAGGCGATGCGGCAGGCCCTGCGCGAGGCGATGGCGAACGATGCGCGCGTGTTCCTGATGGGCGAGGACGTCGGCCGCTACGGCGGCAGCTATGCGGTGTCGAAGGGCCTGCTGGAGGAGTTCGGCCCCGAGCGCATCCGCGATACCCCGCTGTCCGAGCTGGGCTTCGTCGGCGCCGGCGTGGGCGCGGCGCTCGGCGGCCTGCGGCCGATCGTCGAAGTCATGACCGTCAATTTCAGCCTGCTGGCGCTTGACCAGATCGTCAACAGTGCGTCCCTGCTGCGCCACATGTCCGGTGGCCAGTGCTCGGTGCCGCTGGTGCTGCGCATGGCCACCGGCGCCGGGCGGCAGCTCGCCGCGCAGCATTCGCACAGCCTGGAGAACTGGTACGCCCATATCCCCGGGATCCGCGTGCTGGCGCCGGCGACTGTGGCCGACGCGCGCGGCATGCTCGCGCCGGCGCTGGCCGACCCCGACCCGGTGGTGATCTTCGAGCACGCGCAGCTCTACAACCTGGAAGGCGAACTGGCGGACGACTGGCGCTGTGACATCGCCCGCGCCGCGGTGCGCCGCCCCGGCACGCAGGCGAGCGTCTTCGCCTACGGCGGCTGCCTGCCCAAGGCGCTGCAGGCAGCGGATGAATTGGCGGCGGCCGGAATCGACGTCGAAGTGGTGGACTTGCGCGTACTGCGTCCGCTGGACATCGACACCATCGCCGCATCGGTGCGCAGGACGCACCGCGCGCTGGTGGTGGACGAAGGCTGGCGCAGCGGCAGCCTCGCCGCCGAGGTGATCGCGCGCATCGTCGAGACCTGCTTCTACGACCTCGATGCGCCGCCCGCGCGGGTGTGCAGCGAGGAGGTGCCGATCCCGTACGCGAAGCATCTGGAGGATGCCGCCTTGCCGCAGCCGGCGAAGATCGTCGCGGCGGTGAAGGAGCTGCTGAATGTTTGAGTTCAAGCTGCCGTCGCTGGGCGCTGACATGGACGAAGGCAAGCTGCTGGAGTGGCTCGTCCGCCCCGGCGACAAGGTGAAGAAGGGCCAGGTCGTCGCCATCGTCGATACCTCCAAGGCGGCGGTGGATGTCGAGATCTGGCAGGACGGCACGGTGCATGCGCTGCTCGCCGAGCCCGGCACGAAGATGCCGGTCGGCACGGTGATGGCGACCCTGCTGGAAGCGGGCGAAGCGCCGCCGGCGAAACCCGCACGCAGGAAGGGTGCGAAGGCGGTTCCATCGGCGGTTCCAGCGGGCGAGGGCCCTGTTGCGGCGCCTGCGCCGGCGCAGGCGGCTGCACCTGCCGCCGCCGGGCGGCTGCGAGTGTCGCCCGTCGCGCGCAAGCGCGCCGAAGCGCTGGGGGTGGATCTCGCCGCGCTGTCGGGCAGCGGCCCCGGCGGCGCGGTGACCCTCGATGACGTGGAGCGCGCCGCGGCCAGCGCGCGACCGCCAACCGCCGTGGCGGCGGTAACCCCCATCGCCGCCGCCGAGCGCCGGGCCGAAACCCGCCGCGCCATCGCCGCGGCGATGAGCCGCTCGAAGCGCGAGATCCCTCACTACTACCTGTTCGACGCCGTGCCGATGGCCCGCGCGCAGGACTGGCTCACCGGCGCCAATGAAGGCCGGCCGATCACCGAGCGCCTGCTGATGGCGGTGCTGCAACTGAAGGCCGTCGCGTTGGCGCTGCAGAAGTATCCCGAACTGAACGGCTTTTACCGCGATGGCCAGTTCGTTGCAGGGCAGGGCATCCACGTCGGCGTGGCCATCTCGCTGCGCCAGGGCGGCCTGATCGCCCCCGCGCTGCACGACGTCGACGAGAAGCCGCTGGATGCGCTGATGCGCGAACTCACCGACCTGGTGCGCCGCACCCGCGCCGGCTCGCTGCGCAGCTCCGAGATGAGCGACCCGACCGTCACCGTCACCAATCTCGGCGAGCAGGGCGTGGAGGCGGTGGCGGGCGTCATCTACCCGCCGCAGGTCGCCCTCGTCGGCTTCGGCCGCATCGCGCCGCGGCCCTGGGTGCGCGACGACAGCGGCGAGCTGTGCGTGATGCCGGCCGCCACCGCCAGCCTCGCCGCCGACCACCGCGTCTCCGACGGCCACCGCGGCGCGCTGTTCTTGGCCGAGCTGCGCGAACTGCTGCAGCGGCCGGAAGAATTATGAACATCCACCCCTGGCGGAACCACCCATGGACGACACCGAACTGCGCGCCATCGTCATCGCCACGCTGAAGGGCATCGCGCCCGAAGTCGAGGAAGACGAACTGCGCCCCGACCGCCCGCTGCGCCAGCAAGTCGACCTCGACTCGATGGACTGGCTGAACTTCCTGATCGGCCTCGCCGAGAAGCTGAAGGTGGAGATTCCGGAGGTGGACTACCGGAAGCTGGTGACGGTGAATGACCTGGTCGCCTACCTTCGGGGCAAGCTCGGCGGCTGAAGCCGGACCAGACGGCGAGGGGGGCGCCAGATGCCGCTCCGGGTCTATCCCAAGGTGCGCAGCGCGCGCGGATGGGAGAAACTGCCGCCTCCCAACGCAACAAGGAAAGAACCACCGTGACCGTCAATCCCGCTCCCCTCGTCACTCTCGCCAATGGCGTCAAGATGCCCCAGCTTGGCCTGGGAACCTGGCCGATGAACGATGCCGAAGCGGCCGTGACCGTGGCCGACGCGCTGCGCATCGGTTACCGCCTGATCGACACCGCCGAGAACTACGAGAACGAACGCGGCGTCGGCGAGGGCATCCGCAAGTCGGGCGTGAGCCGCGACGAGGTCTTCGTCACCACCAAGTTCAACCGCAAGTGGCACAGCGTGGAAGGCGCGCGTGCCGCCTGCCAGGCGAGCCTGGAGCGCCTCGGGCTGGACTACATCGACCTGCTGCTGATCCACTGGCCCAACCCGGATCAGGACCGCTACGTCGATGCCTACGCCGGCCTCGAGCGCCTGCTGGCCGACGGCCTGGTGCGCGCCATCGGCACCTCCAACTTCAAGCCGGCGCACCTGCAGCGCCTGTTCGACCAGGGGATGGTGCCGCATCTGAACCAGATCCAGCTCGACCCCTACCACCGGCGCGACGACCTGGTGGCGATCCACCGTGCGCGTGGCATCGTCACCGAGAGCTGGCGTCCGCTGGGTGCGGGCAACGACATGCTGGCCGACCCGGTGATCGGCGGCATCGCCGAGCGTGTTGGCCGCACGCCGGCACAGGTGGTGCTGCGCTGGCAGGTTCAGCAGGGCTTCGTCACCGCGCCTAAGTCGTCCAACCCGACGCGGCTGGCGCAGAACCTCGATGTGTTCGGCTTCGCGCTGAGCGACGCCGACATGGCGGCGCTCGACGGGCTCGATCGGCCCGATCCGACGATGTTCGACGCCGACAGCTTCGGCCACTGAGCGGGCTCGGAGTCATGCGGCGCCCGGTGGCGGGCGCCGCTCAGCAAGCCTTGCAAAGGCGACGATCCGCATGACTTCGATCTTCGACATCCTTGCCGAACAGCGCATCGCCGACGCTCTCCGTCGCGGCGAGTTCGACGGCCTGCCGGGTGCCGGTCGACCACTGGTGTTCGACGATGAGCTGTTCGTGTCGCCCGAGCAGTGCATGGTCAACCATATCCTCAAGAACGCCGGCATCACGCCGGCCGAGGTGACGCTGCGCCGCGAGATCGCCGCCTTGCGCAAGGAAATCGAATCTCTGCCGCAGGGCGAGCAGCGCAGCGCGCTGCGGCACAAGCTGGCGTGGTTGTTGATGCAACTGGGCGGAAAGCATTGATGCGCCGCGGAGAAAGCCCCACGGCGCAAGGCGGAGGGCCTGAACGTCTTCGCTGCGGGGTCCTGCGTCAATGTTGTTGTAATTCCTAGGCGTATGACTAAAGTATGAGTTGATGGCTTCGTGATGAAACGGGGAGGGGAATCTTGGGGCATCCGTCTCGGCCGAGTGCGCGCGGCATCCTCGCGCCCGTGTTGCTGTCTCTTTTCGTCGTCTCCAGCCCTGCATCACCTGCCGACGCGCCGCCTCCGGCGAGGGTGTTCGATGCTGCGCTCGCACGTCAACGCGACGCCGAGACGCTCAAGGTTCTGTCGGCGGAGGGCCGGCTGCTGTACCAGCGCGCACGGGTCAAGCTCGACGGCTACCGCTATTGCAGCATGGCAGTGGCGCAGGCGGAGCGCGGCGAACTGCGCGACAGCATCCGCTCGGCATCGATGGCCTTGCATGTGGGCAATGCGCAGGGCAACGAGGATCTGGTTGCGGTCTCGCAACGCGATCTGGCCATCGCCTACAGCTATGCCGGCGATCTCGAGCATGCCGAACAGTATGCGCGCGAGGCACTCGGGCACCAGGCGAAGGACCCCCGGATTGTCGAAGGACCTGTCTACAAGACGCTGGGCGATGTGGCGGTGCGCCGCGGCCGCATCGCCGAGGGCGTCCAGTGGTATGAGAAGGCCGCGGCGGCAGCCAGCGATCGATTTCGGCCGCTGGTGCAGATCTCGCTCGCAAATGCCCTCGTCGCCGGTGGCGATGCGGCGCGTGCGCGCGCCCTCTACGATTCGATCCAGCCCCCGGAGGCCGACCTGCAGCCGTTGTACCGGCGCGGCCAGGGCAACCTGCTGCTGATCGAGGGCAAGCCGCAGCAGGCGCGTGAGGCGTTCGAGGAGGCTGCGCGGGATGCGTCGGGTGCCGATGCCGCCTACCACCGGCTGTGGGCGGTCGAGGGCATCGCGCGCAGCGAACTGGCGCTCGGCAATCGGGCGGCGGCGCGCGAGCGCTTCAACGAGGCGGCGCAACTGTCCGAGGCGATCCGCGCGCGCTTTCGCAGCGAGGAGTTCAAGACCGGGCTCTTCGGCGACATGCAGAAGATCTTCGAGCAGGCGATCCTGCTGTCGATGGAAGCGGGCGATGTCGAAGGTGCCTGGCAGTTGTCGGAGCGCAGTCGCGCGCGGGCGCTGCTGGATATCATTCGCGGGCGGGTGACGCCTGCGGGAGATGGGGAACTCAGCACCGGTGCGGTGGCGTTGAAGGAGGTGCTCGCTACCTTGCGGCCAGGTGAAGTACTGGTCCAGTTCCATAGCCTCGACGACCGGTTGATCGCATGGACGGCGCGCTCGTCCGGTCTGCACGCCGTTCAGTTGCCGTTGTCGCGCGCCGCGATCGATCAGGACGTCGAGGCCATGCGCCAGTCCATCTTCAATCGCCGTCGCGACACCGTCGAACTTGCGTCGGCGCTATACGACAAGCTCTTCGCGCCACTCGGGGTGAAGGCAGGCGAGCGCGTGGTGATCGTGCCGCATGGCGGACTCCACTACCTGCCCTTCCAGGCCCTTCACAGCCCGGAGGGTTACCTGATCGAACGCAATGCGATTGCCGTCGTCCCGTCGGCAAGCCTCGCGGTGCAGCTCGTGCGACGCAGCGACACGAAAAGCGACCGGTTGATCGCCTTTGGCAATCCGGCGAACAGCGCCCGCGAGCAACTGCCGGGCGCCGAGCGTGAAGTCGAGCGCATCGGCACGCTGTATGCCGACAAGCGCGTGTATGTCGAACGCTCGGCATCGAAGGCGCGCTTCCGCGAAGAGGCGGGCAATGGCCGTGTGCTGCATGTGGCGGCCCACGCCGAGGTCGATAGCGTCGATCCGCTGCATTCGCGCATCCTGCTCGCCGCCGAAGGTGACGACCCCGGCTTCCTCGAAGCGCGCGAAGTGTATGGTGTGAATCTCGCCGGCGTTTCGCTCGTGACCTTGTCGGCGTGTGAGAGCGGGCTGGGGCGCATCGCCCGTGGCGACGAAATCCTGGGTTTCACCCGCTCCTTCCTGACCGCGGGCGCCTCCGGCCTGGTGGCCTCATTGTGGCCGGTCGCAGACGACTCCACCGAGTTGCTCATGACGACCTTCTACAGCCGCCTGGCCGGCGGCGCCGAGGCGATCGATGCCATGCGCGACGCACAGATGGCGGTGCTCGGTCAGCGGCGTTTCGCCCACCCCTTCTTCTGGGCGCCGTTCAACCTGATCGGCGACTGGCGCTTGCGCGCCAGCGCCTGACGCCCGTCCGACGAGACCTGATACGGAGTTCCCGATTCCGATGACTGCCCCGCGCCCTGCCGCAGGCCCCTTCCTGCCGTTGCTCTCCGCGCTCTCGATGGCCATGTTTGCTGCCCTGCCTGTCGCCGCACTGGGGCAGGCAGTGCCCGATGCAGGCGCCGCCCTGCGCGAAGCGACGCCACCCGCGCGCGTCATTCCGCCGACACCGGATATCAAGGGCATGCCGGCCCCGCAGCCTGCAGCCACGACGGCGCCGGCCGGCGGCCCCAGCTTCGTGCTCAAGGGCGTGCGTTTTTCGGGCAGCACCCGATTCACCGACGGCGCGCTGCAGGCGTTGGTCGCGGACCGCATCGGCCAGGCGGTGACGCTCGCCGATCTGGAGGCGCTCGCCGAGCGCGTGACGGAGCGCTATCGGCAGGACGGCTACCTGCTGGCCCAGGCGGTGGTGCCGGTGCAGGAGTTTGGCGATGGCATCGTCGACATGTCGGTGGTCGAAGGCACGCTGGGCAAGGTGACATTGCAGGTGGATCCGGCTGCGCGCGTCGAACCGCAGGTTCTCGAGCGCATCCTGGCCCGTCTCGAGCCCGGCCAGCCGCTGCACGGCCCGACGCTGGAGCGGGTGATGCTGCTGTTGTCCGACCTGCCCGGCCTCGCGCCGCAGGCGGCGCTGGAGCAGGGCGACGCCGCTGGGACGACCGACCTGATCGTTACGGTGGGTCCGCGCCGCAACTGGAGCCTGATTCTGGATGCGGATAATTACGGTTCCCGCGCCAGTTCGGAATACCGCGTCGGCGCGACCGGCCGCCTGAGCGGACCGCTGCGGCTGGGCGACAACCTCGACGCGCGGGCCCAGTTCGGGGCCGGCGGGCGGTTGTCCTATGGGCGCCTCAGTTATGAGATGCCGCTCGGTGGCAACGGCACGCGGCTGGGCGCCTCCTATTCGCAGGTCGACTACAAGCTCGGGAAGGATTTCACCGAGCTCGACGCCAGCGGTCGTGCCGACGTGCTGGAGCTCAGCCTCAGCCACCCCATCATCCGCTCGCGCTCGCGCAATCTTTTCGCGCGGCTGGGCTGGCAGCGCAAGGATCTGGACGACCGCATCGGCCTGATCTCGCGTCGCGACGAGAAATCAGTGCGCTCGGTCTTCGCCGGGCTCGCATTCGAACAGCGCGACAACCTGCTCGGCGGCGGCTACACCAGCGCCGGGCTGACCGCGTTCTTCGGCGATCTCGACCTCGGTGGCATCGCGCGGGCGGAGGATCGGGCCGGCCGACGCACCGAGGGGAGCTTCCAGCACTGGAACTACGAGTTGTCCCGGCTGAATCAGTTGGTCGGGCCCCTGAACCTCTTTTTCGGCATGACGGGTCAGTTCGCCGACCGCAACTTGACTAGCGCGGAGAAGGTGTCGCTGGGCGGCCCGCGCGCCGTCCGCGCCTATGCGCCGGCGGAGGCGACGGTCGATGAAGGCCATGTCGCCAACCTCGAGCTGCGCTACAGCGTGACGCCCGATCTGTCGCTGCAGGGCTTCTACGACTGGGGCTGGGGCAGGTTCAACCGCAAGCCGGCGCCGGGCGAGGGCGACAACCATGTCACCCTGCGCGGTTATGGCGTGGGCGCCTTCTGGGGCACGGCCGACGGATTCGTGTTGCGTACCAGCCTCGCCTGGCGCGTGACCGATCGCGGGGTCACCGATCCCGATCGGGTGCCGCGCCTGTACATGCAGGTCTCCAAGTCTTTCTGACGCCCCGTCGCGGGGCAAAGCAGGGGGCATCATGAAACCTGGGTTCCAACCATCCTCGCGTCCGGCGCGCAACGCAGTCGCGCTCGCGGTGGCGCTCGCGTTCCTGCCCGCAGTCGCCTGGGCCATGCCGACGGGCGAACAGGTGGTGGCAGGACAGGTCGCAGTGGATCGGCCCGCGGCGGACCGCATGCTGATCCGGCAGGGTACGAACGCCGCGATCGTGAACTGGAACGGTTTCTCGATCGGCGTGGGCGAGGCAGTGCGGATCCAGCAGCCGGCCGCGTCCAGCGTGATGCTCAATCGCGTGATCGGCAATGATCGCAGCGACATCTTCGGCAGCCTGAGCGCGAACGGCCGAGTCTTCCTCGTCAATCCCAACGGCGTGCTGTTCGCGCCATCGGCGACGGTGGACGTCGGCTCGCTGGTGGCGAGCACGCTCGCCATCGACAACGCCGATTTCCTCGCTGGACGCTACCTCTTCAGTGGCGCCGGCGGCAGCGTCGTCAATTCCGGCCGCATCAACGCCGCCGACAGGGGCACAGTGGCGCTGCTGGGCGGCGAGGTGCGCAACGACGGCACCATCGTCGCGCGGCTGGGCAGCGTGATCCTCGGCACTGGCGGGCGCATGACGCTCGACCTTTCCGGCGACGGGCTGTCGCAACTGACGATCAGCCAGGGTGCGCTCGACGCGCTGGTGGCGAATGGCGGCGCGCTGATCGCCGATGGCGGACAGGTGCTGCTGAGCGCCCAGGCGCTCGGCCAGCTCGTCGGCACGGTGGTCAATCAGGGCGGCGTGGTGCGCGCACGCAGCCTCGCCGAGCGCAATGGCCGGATCGTGCTCGACGGCGGCGAGGCGGGCGACACGATGGTCACCGGCACGGTGGACGCCAGCGGGCCCACTGCAGGCACGTCCGGCGGCGAAATCCAGGTCCTCGGCCAGCATGTCGGCATTGCCTTGGCGGCGTCGCTTGACGCGAGCGGCCGCGCGGGCGGCGGTCGCGTGCTCGTCGGCGGCGACTACCAGGGCGCCAATCCGTCCGTGCGCAATGCCGCCGCCACTTGGTTCGGGCCCCAGGCCAGTATCCGCGCGGATGCGATCGACAGCGGCAATGGCGGCACGGTGGTGCTCTGGAGCGACGGCCCGACGCGTGCCTTCGGCACCATCAGCGCGCGTGGGGGCAGCGGTGGCGGCAATGGCGGGCTGATCGAGACCTCGGGCCACTGGCTGGATGTTGCGGGCCTCAGGGTCGATGCCGGCGCGCCGGCGGGATTGGCGGGCACGTGGCTGCTCGATCCGTATGATATTCGCATCGTCTCTGGTTCCAGCAGCAACGTCAGCAGCACCGGGGGCGGTGCGGTGACTTTTGTCGCCGCAGGATCGCCGGCCACGGTGGCAGATAGCGACATCGCGGCCGCCTTGAATGGCGGCGCCAACGTCACCGTGCGGACTTCGACGAATCCGGCAGACCCGATTTCCGAGTTCGGCGACCTTTCGATGGACGGCGCAGCCGCCATCCAGTATTCCGGGGGCGCGCCGGTCAGGTTGACGCTGTCAGCGTACCGCGACATCCGCATTGAGGCGGGGGCGCGAATTGAGGCGCTGCCCGGATCGGGGCCATTGGCGGTCGATCTGAATGCAGACATGGTGGGTGCCGGTTCGGGTAGCGTCGATATCTTTGGCACGTCCATCATCACCAACGGTGGCGCGTTCAGGATCTTCGGACAATCGGATGCGGTGAATGGGTTTGCGCGCGGCCGGCTCGATATCGAATCCGTGCTGCCCGGCGTACGAATCACCGACACTCAGATTGCCACCGGTGCTGGCAACGTTTCCATTCGAGGTGAAGGCGGTCCCAGTGCCCACGGAGTGATCCTCACCGGCAGCTCGGGTACCACGACAATCAGCACCACGACGGGCAGCGTCACGATTGTCGGCCGCGGGGGCAATGGCGCTGCCGGCTTGGCCGCTGCTGTGCCCGGCGCGGCCGGCAGTTCGGGCGAAGCCGGTGGCAACGGGATTCTCGTAGAGCGCACGACGATTGCTAGCCAGGGTGGGTTGATCACGCTCAATGGCGTGGGGGCGGCGGGAGGTGACGGGGGTGCGGGTGCGGTTGGTGCGCCAGGCGTCGATGGCGTGGGCGACGGGGTAGGGGGTGGGGCCGGGGGCGGAGGTGGCGCCGGGGGGCAAGGGGGCAATGGGGGTAACGGTGTGTCATTGGGCTCGGGAGCCGAGATCTTGAGCAGCGCCGGTACGGTGACGCTGGCAGGCGTCGGCGGCATCGGCGGCAATGGCGGTAGCGGCGGCACTGGGGGCGATGGGGGGGACGGTGCAAACGGTGGGCCGGACGGGGTGACTGGCGGCTCCGGTGGCTCAGGCGGCTTTGGTGGCTTTGGTGGTTTCGGTGGCGATGGTGGGGCTGGAGTACTGCTACTTGGATCGGTCGCGCCACGAGTGAGTGCGGCCGGTGGGGCTCAACTGAGTGGCCTGGCTGGCAACGACGGGAATGCAGGAAGTGGCGGAGCGGGCGGCCGTGGAGGAGACGGTGGAAACTCGACGCTTGGCGCGGGCGGCGTCGGGGGTAGCGGGGGGAATGGTGGATTCGCGGGAGGGGTGGGCTCAGGTATCGCGGGTGTGGCCATCCTTGCCGGCAGCAGCCTCGCCTCTGCATCGGGCAACGTTGCCATCGGCGGGCGTGGCGGCTTTGGCGGCGCGGGGGCGTCCGGTGGTGGGGCCGGGGCTGGTGGCGCGGGTGGGCTCCTGAATCTGGGATCGGTTTTCATTCCTTCTCCCGACGGCGCAGACGGCGTCGCGGGTGTGGGCACCAACAACAGGTTCGGCTCGGATGGCGTTCGGATCCTCAACTCGAGCGTCGTGGCGAACGACATCTCGGTAATCGGCATTGCCGCGACCGCCGGCGCGCCAGCCGCAGACCGCGTTGGCGGAGCGGGCTACACGAGCTTCAACACATCAATCACCGCATCCGGCGTGCTCGATCTGCGCGGCATCGGCGGTGGCGCGCCAGGTGTGGATCTCGGGTTCAGCGATATCCTCCGCAGCGGTGCAGGGGACTTGCGAATCACCGGGGTCACGGCCGCAACCAATGTTGTCGGGCTGAGTCTCGGCGCCGCCACGGTGGGCGGGCCGACGCAAAGTGGGGACATCATCCTGCGGGCAAGCAATGCAGGAGATTCCGACAGCATCGCTTTGTATTCATCGGGGGACGGCATCTTCCCTGCGACGATACAGACCTCAGGGGCGCTGGTGTTTGTGCCCGGTGGCCTGAGTGCGGACGGAACAGCGTTCCTCGCCGCCAATGGTGTCCCGATCAATGTCGGCAGCACCCTTGGCACCGGGTATGAACTCGACCCCATTGATCTGACCGCCATTGCCACCACGACCGGGTCGATCGTGATTGGCAGCAATACCCATACGGGGTTGATCCGCACGCCAGCGACAGGACTCACGCTGACCTCGGATTTGACGCTGCAGAACGAAGGCAGCGGTTCGGCGGGCATTTCCTTCGGCGCCCTGAACGTGGGCGGACGTACCGTGACGCTGGCCTCTGCCGGTCCGCTGATCCAGCCTGCGGGCGGCGCCGTCGTGGCCGATGCGCTTCTGGTGCGAGCGACGCGCGCCGCCATGGTCGATCTGAGCGGGCAAACCAACAACGTAAATACCCTGGCGGTCGATCCCCCCGCATCGTTCTCCTTCGTCAATGCCGGGCCGATCACGATAGGACCGGTGTCGGGTCTCGGATTCTCGACGGGCAGTGGTGCGGTGCAGGTTCTCACCGCAGCCAATTCCTCTTCCTTTGGCGATTTCTTCGTCCGCACCCTGTCCGGCTCGATCACCCTCGCGCAGAACATCACCACGCTCGATCCGGGCTCGAACATCACGCTCGTGTCGGCGACCAACTTCATCAACGGCGGTGGCGTCCTGACGCCGGGCGCGGGTGGCATGTGGCGGATATGGGCGCAGACCTGGGTCGGAGAGCAACGTGGGGCGCTGGCGCCGACCACACCTCAGCCCAATCTCTACGGTTGCACCTACGGTGCCGCGGCCTGCGACAGTGGTGTGACCATTCCTGCAACGGGCAATCGCTTCATCTATGCCGATCGGCCGGTGTTGTCGGTGGTGGCTTCCAACGTCGCGCGCGAATATGGCGAGGCGAATCCGCCGCTGCCGTTTTCGGTGAGCGGATTCGTCAACGGTGATGTGCAAAGTGATGCAGTGTCCGGGAGCCTGACGACCCCCGCCGTCATCTCGTCGGATGTCGGGACCTATCCCATCGACAACGCGTCCGGCAGCATGAGCTCGCCGGTGGGCTACCTCCTGAATGTGACTCCGGGATCGCAATCGGTCTATCCGGCCATGCTGACCTACGTGGCCGACCGGGCGACACGCCTGGTAGGGCAGCCCAATCCGCCGCTGACGGGCACGGTGACCGGATTCAAGCTCGGACAGACGATCGCGACGGCGACCGAAGGTGTGCTCACGTTCTCGACCGAGGCGAATCTGGCCACCCCGCCGGGGCGCTATGCGATCGACGGGAGCGGGCTGACCGCGCGCAATTACGTGTTCCAGCAGGCGCCGGGTAACGCGACCGCATTCACGATCACAACGGTCGATCTCGATGATCAGCATCACGACGTGCTGAAACCGACCACCGAAACCACCTACCTCTACGACCGCAACCTGGGCCTGCCGGCGATGTGCGTCGCCACGGGGCCGCTGATGGGCGAGGCCGCCACGCAGGGATCGGACATCCTGTCGGTCGAATGGTCTCGGGTCAGGCTGAAGCCGAATCTGTCGAACTGCGTCGATGTCGACGAGCGCAACGGCTGCAGCGATTTCTGAAGCGATCGGGCGGCGTCGGGGGAAGGCATGAAACAGGGCGGAAGTCCCTATTGACGTTAGCCGGGAGCGGGCGCAGCCTACCCCGCTTGCATGGGGCGGGGCTTGCGGCCTGCACCGAATGATACGACGGACGCAATTCATGGGAGACGCGTCGTGATCGATGTCGAGTCACTGCTTCAGGAGACTGCCGAGCAGCCACCCTGCGGCCCGGATCTCGAGTACGACGCCGCGTTCCGGGACCTCGAGCAGGCCGCCCAGGGCAAGCCCGAACAGCAGTTCGGCGACACTGTGGTTGCAGCCGAGGAACCCGCCTGGGCGCAGGTGCGGGAGAGTGCGCTGACGCTGCTGCAGCGCTCGAAGGACCTGCGCATCGCTGCGCTCCTCGTCCGTGCGCTGGTGCAGACCGAGGGCTTTGCCGGCTTGCTCCCCGGCCTGCGGCTCATCCTGCGGCTGCTCGAGCGCTACTGGGACACGGTGTATCCGCTGCTCGATGCCGAAGACGACAACGACCCGACGATGCGCATCAATGCGCTGGCGCCTTTGGTCGATGGCGAGGCGCTGATTCGCGACCTGCGCGCGGCGCGCTTCATGCAGTCCCGCCAGGACGGTCAGGTCACTGTCCGCGACATCGAGGTGGCGCTTGGCCGACTGCCTGCGCGCAAGGGCGCGGAGCCAGTCTCCCAGCGCCAGATCGACGCCATTCTGGCGAGTGTGGCGCGCGAGGACGCCGCCGCCCTTGCGGCCGTGGGCGAAACCCTCGCCGAGACGAGGACACTCGCCAACTTGCTCAATGACAAGGTCGGGCCCGAGCGCGCGCCCGATTTCAAGCCGTTGATGGTGATCTTGTCTATGCTGAATCAGGCCGTCCGCGGCGCAGTGGGAGACGGCGCTGCGGCAGGCGACGCCACAGGTATCGAGTCCGAAGCGGAATCGGTGTCGGCGCCGGCTGGCGGTGTAGGGGAGAGGCCGATGAATGTCGAGATCCGCACGCGCGAAGAAGCCCTGTTGATGATCGACAAGGTCATTTCCTATTTCGAGCGCAACGAACCGACGAATCCGGCTCCCCTTCTGATCAAGCGCGCAAGACGGCTGGTCAGCATGAATTTCGTGGACATCATCAAGGACATGGCGCCCGAGAGCCTCAAGCAGATCGAGTCGATCGCCGGGCCCGGGCGCGACGCTTAGCGAGGCGCGGGCAGTTCCTTCAGGCGTCATTGCTTCAGTGTGTCATCGAGTGGACGAGGAGAAAGGACGTGGTCACCAGCAGCCAGAAATTCATCGCGCGCAATCGCGCCCCGCGCGTGCAGATCGAGTATGACGTCGAGTTGTACGGCGCCGAGAAGAAGATCCAGTTGCCTTTCGTCATGGGGGTGCTGTCGGATCTGTCGGGCAAACCTGCCGACCCATTGCCGCCGGTGGCCGAGCGCAAGTTCCTGGAAGTGGACGTCGACAACTTCGACAGCCGCATGAAGGCGATGAAACCGCGCGTCGCCTTTCAGGTGCCGAACACGCTGACCGGTGAGGGCAACCTCAGCGTCGAGATCACCTTCGAGAGCATGGACGATTTCTCTCCGGCGGCGGTGGCGAGCAAGGTGGATGCGCTGAGCAAGCTGCTCGAGGCGCGACAGCAGTTGTCGAACCTGATCACCTTCATGGATGGCAAGAGCGGCGCCGAGGAACTGATCGCCAAGGTCATCCAGGATCCGGCCCTGCTGCAGTCGCTCGCGGCTGCCAGGAAGCCGGAGGAGGGCAAGGCGGAAGAGACCAAACCCGAGGAAGGCGGCGCAGCGTAATCGCCGGGCCCAACAACGATTCAGGAGAAGGCAATGGCGGAAGTACAGCAAAGCACGCAGCTTTCCGGCGTCACGCTGGAGGGCGACGAACTCGGCGCACTGCTGCAGAAGGAATTCAAGCCCAAGACGCCCGAGGCCAGCAGCGCCGTCGAAAAGGCGGTTTTGACGCTGGCGCAACAGGCGCTGATCAATACCAAGGTCATCAGCCCGGACGTCGTCAAGTCGATCGAGGCCATCATCGCCGAACTCGATCGCAAGCTTACCGAACAGGTCAATGTCATCCTGCATCACCCGGATTTCCAGAAGCTCGAAGGCGCGTGGCGCGGCCTGCATTACCTGATCAACAACACCGAAACCGACGAGATGTTGAAGATCCGGGTGATGAACATCACCAAGCTCGATCTGGGCAAGACGCTGAAGAAGTTCAAGGGCACGGCGTGGGACCAGAGTCCGCTGTTCAAGAAGGTGTACGAGGAAGAGTACGGCCAGTTCGGCGGCGAGCCCTTCGGCTGCCTGGTGGGCGACTACTACTTCGACCAGAGCCCGCCCGATGTCGAACTGCTGGGCGAGATGTCGAAGGTGGCTGCCGCGGCGCATTCTCCCTTCATCGCCGGCGCCAGTCCGACGCTGATGCAGATGGATTCATGGCAGGAACTGGCCAATCCGCGCGACCTGACGAAGATCTTCCTGACGCCGGAATACGCCGCGTGGCGTTCGCTGCGCGAGTCCGATGACGCTCGCTACATCGGCCTGGCGATGCCGCGCTTCCTGTCGCGCCTGCCGTACGGCGCGAAGACCAGCCCGGTCGAGGAGTTCGACTTCGAGGAGGACACCGGCTCGGCAGACCACACGCGTTACACCTGGGCCAATGCCGCGTACGCGATGGCGGTGAATATCAACCGTTCGTTCAAGCTCTATGGCTGGTGCTCGCGCATCCGCGGCATCGAGTCGGGCGGGGCGGTGGAAGGGCTGCCGGTGCATACCTTCCCCACCGACGATGGCGGGGTGGACATGAAGTGCCCGACGGAGATCGCCATTTCAGACCGGCGCGAGGCAGAGTTGGCGAAGAACGGCTTCATGCCCATCGTGCATCGCAAGAACTCCGATTTTGCCGCCTTCATCGGAGCGCAGTCGCTGCAGAAGCCGGCGGAGTACGACGACCCGGACGCGACCGCCAATGCCAACCTGTCGGCACGCCTGCCCTACCTGTTCGCCTGCTGCCGCTTTGCGCACTACCTGAAGTGCATCGTGCGCGACAAGATCGGGTCGTTCAAGGAAAAGGACGACATGCAGCGCTGGCTGCAGAAGTGGATCATGAATTACGTCGATGGGGACCCGGCGCATTCGTCCGAGCAGACGAAGGCGCGCAAGCCGCTGGCTGCGGCGGAGGTGCAGATCGAGGAAGTGGAAGGCAATCCGGGCTATTACACGTCCAAGTTCTTCCTGCGCCCCCATTACCAGCTCGAGGGACTGACCGTCTCGCTGAGGCTGGTATCGAAACTGCCTTCCGCCAAGGGGGCGTGAGGTGCCAATGAGTGCCGTCGCGAGGCGGTACGGTTCGCCGCGAGGCTAGCAGCATCCCGAACGAAGGAGACGCATCATGGCTGTAGACATGTTCATCAAGATCGGCGACATCGAAGGCGAATCGACCGACGGCAAGCACGAGAAGGAAATCGACGTCCTGTCCTGGAGCTGGGGCATGAGCCAGTCGGGCACCACCCACATGGGCGGAGGCGGCGGTTCGGGCAAGGTCAGCGTGCAGGACATCTCGATCACCAAGTACGTGGATGCGGCGACGCATGCGCTGATCAAGGCCTGCTGCGACGGCACCCACTATCCCGAGGCGAAGCTCACCGTGCGCAAGGCCGGCAAGGAAGCACTGGAATACATCAAGCTGACGATGAAGGAAGTCATCGTCACGTCGGTGTCCACCGGCGGCAGCGGCGGCGAAGACCGTCTGACCGAAAGCATCTCGTTGAATTTCGCCGAGTTCAAGCTCGAATATACGCCGCAGAATCCCGATGGCACCGGTGGCTCGGCGAAGGAAGCATGCTGGAACATCGCCAAGAACGAAGCCTGCTGACGCGCGGCCGGGCTTTGCCTGTCATGTCTTGAGGCGTGCTGCCCGGGCGACGAATGGTCGCCCGGCGCGCTGCCGTGGCGGCCGCCGTGCCGACAGTGCCGGTTCGTTCAGGTCGCCTGCGAGGGAGCATCCAAGGTGTCCAAGTCAGACATGTTCCTGAAGGTCGAAGGCGCCCGCTCGGGCACGATCAAGGGCGAATCCCAGGACGATGCGCGAAAGGACGAGATCGACGTGCTGGGATGGTCGTGGGGGATGCAGGCACGCACCGAGATGGGCGGCGCAGGCACCACCACCAAGGCTTCGCTGCGCGAGATGCTGGTCAGCAAGCGCGTTGATAGCGCGTCGACCCCGCTGATGTCGGCGATGCGAAACAACGACCTCATCACGAAGGCGGTCCTGACCGTTCGAAAGGCGGGGAAGGCGCCCCTGGACTACTTCACCGTGACGATGGAGAACGGCCGCATCACCTCGATCGACGTCGAATCCGTGGGCGAGGAGCAGCCGGTGCTGATCGAGCGGCTGAGTCTGTCGTTCCAGAAGATCAGCATCGAGTATGTGCCGCAAGGCGAAGACGGCATGGGCAAGGGCGCCATGCTGTTCGAAACCGAAACCCTCTGACGCCCCTTCGAGCGGGAGGAAACATGAGCCTGGATGCCGAGCAGGTACTGCGTAGCGGCGATCCCGCGGGTGCGCTTGCGGCCTTGCAGGGAATGGTGCGCGACAAGCCGGACGACACCCGACTGCGCGTCTTCCTTTTTCAACTGTTGTGCGTGCTGGGCCAGTGGGAGCGCGCGCAGACCCAGCTCGAATTGTGTGCGCAGATGGATCCAGCCGCGCTGACAATGCGCGAGATGTATCGCGACGCCATCCTGTGCGAGCGGGTGCGTACCGACGTGTTCCAGGGGATCCGCTCGCCGATGCTGTTCGGCGAGCCGGAGGGCTGGATTGCGCTGCTGATCGAATCGCTGATCCGCGCCGGGCGTGGCGAGGCCGGCGCGGCGGAGAAATTGCGCAGCGACGCGTTCGAACAGGCGCCGACGACCGCGGGGACGCTCGACGACCAGCCCTTCGACTGGATCGCCGATGCCGACATGCGGCTGGGGCCGGTGCTGGAGGCGATCGTCAATGGCCGCTACTACTGGATTCCCTTCTCGCGTCTGTCCCGCATCGACATCGAGGAGCCGTGCGACCTGCGCGATTGGGTGTGGCTACCCGCGCATCTGCGCTTCAGCAATGGCGGCGAGACAATCGCCCTGATTCCTTCGCGCTACCCCGGTTCTGAATCCGCCGATGACGGCCTGGTGGCGCTGGCGCGCAGGACCAACTGGATCGAGTCCGGCTCCGGCGTGTTCCAGGGCAGCGGCCAGCGGGTGATCGCCACCAATGCCGGCGAATACCCCTTGCTCGACATCCGCCACATCGTGCTGCACACCGACGGCGGCGACGCCACCGCGTGAGCCGCAGACAATGGCCGAGCTGACGCCGAACGATCGCCTGCAACCCGCGCTGCTCGACCGGCTGACCGACGACGACCCGGCCACGCGCAGCGAACCGCGCGAAGCGCGCATCGTGTCGCGGCAGCGCCTGAAGCAGGCGGTGCTGCGCGACCTCGCCTGGCTGCTCAATGCAACGCGCATGGTCGATGTGGCCGACTGGAACGCGGCGCCGGCGGCGCGGCGCTCGGTCATCAACTTCGGCATGCCGGCGCTGGCCGGCGAGACGGCATCGACGCTGGACATCACCGAGCTCGAGCGTTCGATGCGGCAGACCATCCTCGATTTCGAGCCCCGCATCGACCCGGCAACGCTCCGGGTGGAGGCGGAAACCGCGCTCAGCGCGCTGGATCATCACAACCAGATCCAGGTGCGCATTCGCGGCAATCTGTGGGCGCAGCCGGTCCCCATCGAATTGCTGCTGCGCACCGAGGTGGATCTGGAGACCGGCCAGGTCGACATCGAGGACCTCGGGCGCTGAACGATGGACCCACGACTGCTGCGCTACTACAACCAGGAACTCCAGCACGTCCGCGAGATGGGGGCCGAGTTCGCGCGCCAGTTCCCGAAGATCGCGGCGCGCCTCGGCGTGGACGGCATCGAGGTGTCCGACCCCTATGTCGAGAGGTTGCTCGAAGGCTTCGCCTTTCTCGCCGCGCGGGTGCAGCTCAAGCTCGACGCCGAATTCCCGCGCTTCACCCAGCGCATGCTGGAGATCCTCTATCCGCAGTTTCTCGCGCCCACGCCGTCGATGCTGATCGCGCAGTTCCGCCCCGACATGAACGACGGCAACCTCGCGAGCGGCTTCGTCATTCCGCGTGGCAGCAGCATGCGCAGCCAGCTCGGCAAGGGCGACGCGACCGCCTGCGAATTCCGCACCGCGCACGAAGTCCGGCTGCTGCCGCTGGAGGTGGTGGCGGCCAGCTACTTCTCGTATGCGCCCGATCTGCCGCTGCCGCAGTTGCCCGGCGGCGGCCGCATCCGTGGCGGGCTGCGCATCCGCCTGCGGGCGGGCGCCGGGCTGACGATCGCCGACCTCGACCTGGCGCGCCTGCCGCTCTACCTCGGTGGCGGCGACGAAGTGGCGATGAAGCTCTACGAGCTCGCGCTCGGTGCCTGCGTCGGCATGCTGTTGCTGCCACCGCAGCGGCCTGCGCCCTGGTATCAGTTCCTGCCGGCGACGCAGGTCCGCGCGCTCGGCTTCGAGGACGACGAGGCCCTGCTGCCGGTGACCTTGCGCGGCTTCCAGGGCTACCGGCTGGTGCACGAGTACTTCGCCTTTCCGCAGCGCTTCACCTTCGTCGACCTGCACGGCCTCGGCGCGCCCGCGCGACGCTGCACCGGCAGCGAGATCGAGATCGTGCTGCTGTTCTCGCGAGGCGACGCGGCCCTCGAGAGCGTGGTCAGCGAGGCGAACGTCAGCCTGTTCTGCGCGCCCGCCATCAACCTGTTGCACAAGCGCGCCGAGCGCATCCAGGTGGGCGACGGAAGCTACGAATTCCACGTGGTGGCCGACCGCACGCGGCCAATGGATTTCGAGATCCACGACATCGAGTCGGTGACCGGCTACGGTGCCGGCGGCGTGCAGGCGCAGCGCGATTTCCTGCCCTTCTACGCGGCCTTCCATACCGAGGCGCCGGAGCATCCCGCGTACTTCACCCAGCAACGCGAGCCGCGCCTGCTGAGCCCGGAGCAGCAGCGCAAGGGCACGCGCTCGAGCTATGTCGGCAGCGAGGTCTTCATCGCGCTGGTGGATCCGGAGGAAGCGCCCTACGCGGCCGAGCTGCGCCAGTTGGCGGTCACGGCGCTATGCACCAACCGCGACCTGCCGCTGCAGATGCCGGTCGGTGTCGGCAAGACCGATCTCACGCTCGATTCGGCCGCACCCCTGGCGTGCATCCGCGTGCTGAAGGGCCCGTCGCGGCCGCTGTCCTCGCTGCGCCAGGGCAACGTCGCCTGGCAGTTCATCAATCACCTGTCGCTCAACTACCTGTCGCTGCTCGACAACGATGCGCGCCAAGGCGCCGCGGTGTTGCGCGAGATGCTCGAGCTCTACGCGCTGGGCGGCGACGGCGCGACGTTGCGGCAGATCGAAGGCCTGCGCTCGGTCAAGGTGCGGCCGCTGGTGCGGCGCTTTCCGCTGCCCGGTCCGGTGACCTTCGGCCGCGGGCTGGAAGTCGAGCTCGAAGTCGACGAACTGGCTTTCCAGGGTGCGAGCCCCTTCCTCTTCGGCGCGGTGATGGAGCGCTTCCTCACCCGCTACGTGTCGATCAACTCCTTCACCGAGACAGTGCTGCGCTCAGACAGCCGCGGTGAAATCATGCGCTGGGTGCCACGATGCGGGAACCGGCCGATCGTCTAGCGTGGCTGAGCGCGCTCCAGAAGGAGCCGTATCGGCACGACTTCTATCACACGCTGCGGCGCATCGAGTGCCTGTTCGCCGACAAGCCGCGCCTCGGGCAGGCCCTGCGGCCGGCGGACGAACCCCTGCGGCTGGCGCAGGACGTGTCGATGAGTTTCGCGCCCGCGCCCATCGCCGCCTTCGAGCCGGCTGCGGATGCGCCGCCCCGCCTGGTGCAGCGGATCTTCGGCCTGCTCGGCCCCAATGGGCCGTTGCCCCTGCATCTCACCGAATACGCCCGCGAGCGCCTGCTGCACCACGGTGACGCCACGCTGTCACGCTTCCTCGACCTGTTCCACCATCGGCTGATCGAGCTGTTCTATCGCGCGTGGGCACAGGCACAACCGACGGCCAGCCTCGATCGTCCGGCGCAGGACCGCTTCTCCTTCCTGGTTGGCACGTTGATCGGCATCGGCACGCCGAAGCTGCGCGAACGCGACGACGCCGGCGATTTCGCCAAGCTCTTCCATGCCGGGCTGCTGGCGCCGCAGGTGCGCAATGCCGATGGCCTGCAGGCGTTGCTGTCGGGCTATTTCCGCCTGCCGCTGCGGGTGGAGCAGTTCGTCGGCCACTGGATGCGCCTCCCCGAATCCGACCGCACGCGGCTGGGGGCGATGAACGCCGGCGCGCAACTGGGCGTCGGCGTGGTGCTGGGCGCGAGAGTCTGGGACCGCCAGCACAAGTTCCGCCTGCGCATCGGGCCGCTCGGCTTCGCACAGTACGAGGCCTTCCTGCCCGGCGGCAAGGCGCTGGCGCGGCTGGTCGCGCTCGTGCGCCAGTACCTATGCTTCGAGCTCGACTGGGATGCACGCCTCGTCCTCAGGCACGACGAGGTGCCCGCGATGCGCCTGGGGCGCGCGGGGCGGCTGGGCTGGACCACCTGGCTGGGTCGTCCGCGCGGGCGGCGCGATGCCGACGATCTGACGTTGAACGCGGAGGAAGTGCTGGCGCGCAGCCGTGGGGCGCGCCGCACCGACGTTTCGCCCGATGCA
>JAFEFM010000485.1 GCA_018240585.1 Pseudomonadota bacterium | reverse complement strand
CAACGAGATCGAGGCCTTGATGGAGGCGGATCTTGCCTGCCGGCTGAGAGTCGGCAGGGTCGAGTTCGAGCGCATCCTGCGCGAACACTGCGATGACTTGCTGGCCAGCGCGCACTGCTCCCGGGACCTGCGGCTGAACGTCGCGGGCGAAGTGCTCGACCTGCTCCTCGAGGACATCGCCGACCCGGCACTGCAGCGCGCCTTGCTGCACGCGATGCAGGACATCGCCAGCGCCGACGGCGTGGAGACGGCAGCCGAGGTGTACGTGCTGGGGCGGGCGCTGGAGAAGTGGGGAGGCCGCGCTGCCGCAGGCCGGTTCAACTGACAACAACCACCGCGCCGTCCGGAACGGCGCGGTGGTTGTTGTCGCAGGCCCTAGTCGAACAGCGCGCCGACGCTCTCGCCGCTGTGGATGCGCTCGATCGCGGCGGCGAACAGCGGTGCCACGCTGAGCACGGCGATCTTGCCCAGGCGCTTGTCGGCCGGCAGATGCACGGTGTTGGTGACGACGATGGAGTCGATGTCGGCATGGCGCAGGCGCTCGATCGCCGGGCCGCACAGCACGCCGTGGGTGGCTCCGGCATGCACGCTGCGCGCGCCGGCCGCCTTCAGCGTGGCGACGGAGGACACCAGCGTGCCGCCGGTCGAGATCTCGTCGTCGAAGATCACCGCATCGCGGCCGGCCACATCACCGACGATCTCGCCGTGCTTCACCGAAGTGTCGCTGGTGCGGCGCTTGTCGATGATCGCCATCGGGATGCCCAGCCGCTCCGAGAAGCGGCCGACGCGCTTGGCGCCGCCGGCGTCGGTCGCCACCGCGACCATGTTGCTGATGTCGTGATTGTTGCGGAAATGCTCGGCGATCGCCGGGATCGCGGTCAGGTGGTCGACCGGCACGCTGAAGAAGCCATGCACCTGGTCGGCGTGCAGATCCATCGTCAGCACGCGATGGGCGCCGGCGGTCTTCAGCATGTCGGCGATCAGGCGGCCGGTGATGGAGATGCGCGGGGCGTCCTTCTTGTCCGAGCGTGCGTAGGAGTAATACGGGATCACCGCGGTGATGCGCTGGGCCGATGCGCTGCGCAGCGCGTCGAGGGTGATCAGCAGCTCCATGATGTGGTCGCTCACCGGCTCGGTGAAGGACTGCACCACATACACGTCGCGCTCGCGCACGTTGTCGCCGATCTGCACGCGCAGGTTGTCGTTGGAAAAGCGCGAGATGTCGAGCTGACCGAGGCGCCGTCCGAGGCGGGCGCAGATTTCGGTGGCGAGGTCACGGCTGGCGCTGCAGGCGAAGATCTGGAGGGCGTGTTTGCTCATGGCGGGCTTAGCGGGTGGGGCCGGGAGCTGCCTTTTTACCCCGTCAGGCGTAGAGCAGGAAAGGCTTGCGCATGTCGCGCCATGCCGCTTCGTCAGCGCCAGCGATGGCGTCGAGCTCCGCGGGGGACGCGGTCGGGTCGTCCACCCATTCGCGCAGCAGCGGCGAGCCGTTGATCAGGTCGATCGCCAGGCGGTCATGCTCGTACTCGTAGGCGAAGTCGCGCCACAGCGGGTAGGCGGGCTGCAGGCGGCGGATCGCCTTGAAGGCCAGTGCCTGCACTCGCCACGGGCGGAAGGCGGCATGGTCGTAGTGCGCCGGGTCTTCGACGTGGATGTGCACGCCGTGGCACAGCCTGCCGGCATGCTTGTGGAAGGTGGGCTCGAACCAGCACTCGCGCAGCACGCAGCCGGCCAGCCAGTCCGGCGCGAGGGCGCGCATCTCGGCGATCACCGCGCGCGCGTCGATGTCGGGCGCACCGAAGAGTTCCAGCGGGCGCGTGGTGCCGCGGCCCTCCGACAGCGTCGTGCCTTCCAGCATCACCGTCCCGGCATAGGCGCGCGCCATCCACAGGTTGGGCGCGTTGGGGCTCGGGTTGATCCAGGTCCGCTCGCCCAGCGGCCAGCCATGGCCCGGCGCGGCGTCGGGCTGCCAGCCCTGCATGGCGATGACCTGGCAGTCGACGTCGAGCTTCAGCGTGGCGACGAACCAGCGCGCCAGCTCGCCCATGGTGAGGCCGTGGCGCATCGGCAGCGGGCCGGCGCCGACGAAGCTCTCCCAGCCCGGGCGCAAAGTCGTGCCTTCCACCGGCCGCCCGGCGGGGTTGGGGCGGTCCAGCACCCACACCGACTTGCCGTGCTTCGCGGCTTCCTCCAGCACGTAGCGCAGCGTGGTGATGAAGGTGTAGATGCGGCAGCCGAGGTCCTGCAGGTCGACCAGCAGCACGTCGAAGGCATCCATCATCGCCGCCGTCGGCCGCCGCACTTCGCCATACAGGCTGAACACCGGGATGCCCAGCAGCGGGTCGACGAAGTCGGGCGACTCCACCATGTTGTCCTGCTTGTCGCCGCGCAGGCCGTGCTGCGGGCCGAAGGCGGCGGAAAGACGGAGGTCGGGAAGCGCCGCGAGCGCATCCAGCGAATGCGTGAGATCGCGGGTGACGGAGGCCGGATGGCCGAGCAGCGCGACCCGGCGGCCGCAGAGGGGGCGGCGTAGCGTCGCGTCAGCGAGCAGGCGGTCGAGGCCGAATTGCACTGTGCCGGGATTCAGCGGGCTGGGCATGTCCGCTCAGCCCTTCGCCTGCTGGGTGGTCATCACCATTGCGAAGCTGGCGCGCAGGTGGAAGTCGGGCACGGGCGCGGCGTGGTGCAGCGCCCAGTACGCGAGTCCGCCGTCGGTGGTTTCGACCACCGCGGAAACGCCCACCGGCAGGCTGGTGCCGGGTTCGCAGGAGGGCAGGGCGGAGGGCGGCAGCACCACGTCCAGGCCGAGGCCATCGGCCTCCTGCTGGAACACGATCTGCGGTGCGATGTGCGGATCACTGGCCGGGTCGCGCACGCGACAGGCGCTGAAGGCGTAGGCCGCCCACTGGCCGGACGGCGAGAAGTTGAACTCGCGGTAACGCTCTTCACCCGGCACGCCGACGAAGACTTCGAAGCAGGTGTGCTTCCACAGGTCGTCCGCTGCGGCCGGCGACTGCGGTGCCGGCACGCGCAGCCCGGACACGTCGCCTTCCAGCCGGAAGGCGAAGGCGAAGCTGCCGTCCGTCAGGGTGCGGGCCGACAGCCGGATGCCGCTCACCGACGTGGCAGGGCTGGTGGGGTGAGGACAGAGGGCGACGTTGATGGTCGGCGCGGGCGGCAGGTCGGAGAACGGACGATTCACGGCGAAGGGGAATGTGGTTCGGATGCGGGGCGGGTGCGGGGCGGATGGGCGATCGCGCCTTCTCTTCAGGCGGCGCGGCCGCAATGGTAGCGCGTTAGCGCATCGTCGCGGGTGCGAAGAAGGCGCCTTGCCCGTCTAGCGGGTTGGCCCCGGCTGCCCACCGAAAGTCCGTTCCCATTCGGCGTCCGACAGCGAGATTTCGCTGACCTCCGGCTTGCGGGGATCAGGTTGCCGGCGCCGTTCGCGCTCTCCCGGCCTCGGGCCGAAGTCCACCTGGCGGCGATCAAT